>DAISHO010000172.1:0-4716 GCA_036822495.1 Thermodesulfovibrionales bacterium | reverse complement strand
TCCTTATCCCTCTTGAGGCAAGCTCCTTCACAAGGCCAAGGATGTTTCTTAAGGCATCGGCAAAGGGTAAAACATTTGTGATCTGAGAGCCAATATGCTTGTGGATTCCTTTTATCTCTATGTGTTCCATCCTTGAGGCAAGAAGATAGTTTTCGAGGGCATCTTCAATGGGGATGCCGAATTTATGCTTTCTTAAGCCTGTTGATATGTAGGGATGGGTCTTTGCATCAATATCAGGATTCACCCTCAGGGCTACAGGTGCCTTTTTCTTAAGAGCCCCTGCAATCCTGTTTATCTCCTTTAATTCTTCAGGGCTTTCTACATTGAACATGAGGATACCTGCCTTTAGGGCCTCTCTAATCTCCTCTTCTGTCTTTCCAACACCTGCGTAGACAATCTTTTTTGGAGATATGCCTGCCCTGATGGCCCTGAAAAGCTCACCTCCAGATATTACATCAGCACCACAGCCGAGTCTTTTTATGAGCTTGAGGATAGAGAGATTAGAATTGGCCTTCACAGCATAGCAAACAATATGATTTATGTCCTTAAAGGCCTCTTTATAGGCCAGGACATGCCTCTCAATCGTCTTCTGACTATAGATGTAAAGAGGCGTGCCGAATCTTTCAGCTAACCTTTTTACAGGAATATCCTCTGCGTATAACTCTCCACCTTTAAACTTAAAATAATGCATAGGACCTCCCTATTATCCTTTCTATAAAATGGAAAAAATTTTATCTATTTCTTCTTGGATTTCTATCGTCTCATTGATTGCTGTAACAATTATGCAATAGGTCTGTATCTCCTCAAGAGATAGGGCTCTGCCTTTTCTATCCTTGAGCCATTTATCACAGGGCCGATAACCACCGACCTGATATTCATAGACCTCAGGCTCTATGCCTTCAAAGTACTGATGGCTGTTTATGTAAAGTCTCTTTTTGTTACCTTCGTATCTCAATTTCTCAACCCTGTTTTCACCCGTTCCCTGAAACCTTGCCACTGGTGTGAGATTAACCTTCATCAGATGGAGATTAACAAGCCTCTCTCCTAATTTAGCCATCTTGCTGAAGACCTTATAATCCCCTGCAAAAGGTATCCTCGGAAAGTCTATCTTCAAGAATTCTGCATATCTTGTGCGGTAGGTCTTTGAATATAAAACAGCATAGGTGTAATAGAGTATCTCTTCAGGTGAAGGAGTCTTTTTATATTGTCTGGAAAGCCTTTCTATAAACTCCTCTGATATATTCGGACTTCTTGTATAATAATCCGACGCTGGCTCGAAGAGAAGCCATGAACTTAATTTTACCGCCTTCTTTTCCTGCTTTTCTTGTTTCTGGTAGAGGTAGAGAGGAAAGAGGTATGCACCACCTTTAGCACTTAATGTTATACGATAATCAATAATATTTTCAGTCACAAGTGCGTGATTAAATACACCTTCAGCAACCTGTCTAACAGTAATAAGCCCTATATTCTCTCCCGCAAGCATATGCTGCATCACCTCTTTCCGAGACCTTTCAATTATTGAGGTGTGATAGAAGACCCACCTCTCATCAAAAGGGCGATAAAGAAGCCTTACAATATGTCTCTGCCAGTCAGGGTCTTTCATTACATCTTTCCTGGCATCAGACAGTTTGAATTTGTCCGTATCATTTAGCTTATAGGTCTGTCTTATTATCTCATCAGGCATGTTTTTATCAATAAACTGCCTGAGCCTTCTTTTTAATGTTTCCCTGTCAAAGGCAATAGCAAAATCATCCCTTGAGGTAACAATCCCGACACTATTCACAGGGAATATATCTGTTATCTTTGGATAGGTTTCATAGTCCTTTAAGAGTCTTTCATCCCTTGGGATGAAGAGATAAAACTCTCCTTTTGGTTTGAGCCTCTTCCATCTTGTGTTTTTTATGTTATGCCTTTTAAGCCATTCATATTTATCTTTCCTTAAGCCCCATATCTCTGAATGGAATATATTAGACTCTTTCGATTTCTTTTTGTCTTTATCTGTCTTTATAAATATCCCTATTGCCACTCCCTGCTGAATGTCAAAGACATTCTCATCCCTGCCGCCATCAGGAGTTCTTTCCCTTTTCCTGCTGTTTCCGTGAAGGTCAAGAAGATATATTTCGTTAAAGGTCTTCATGAGTGATTGCCTCATACCCCTGAAGGTGGGATTGTCAAGATAGCTGTGGTTTGTTATAAACCCCAATATTCCCTCTCCTGCCTGTTCTATCTTCCACTGGGCAAATCGGATAAATTTTACATAGTCATCCTGAAGAGGTTTGGGATTCCGCTCTTTAAGAGGCTCTCCATTTACTTGATAGTATTCCTTGATCTCCTTGCTTATCCATTCACCGATGTTTGATGAGTGGCCTGAATAGGGAGGGTTGCCGAGGATTACTAAAATGGGTTTTTCTTTTTTTACCCCGCCAGCAAGATGAGATTCCTCGGATAGTGAGGCTATCCCTGGAAGGGTTGTCTGCTCCAGTTCCTCCATTTCAAGGGTGTTTGTGAGATAAAGCTTGAACCTTTCATTGCTCTTTAACCTGTAGCCGAGTTCTTCAAGGAGAAATGATATCTTTAGGTGTCCTATTGCATATGGAGCCATCATTAATTCAAAGGCGTAGAAGTTTTCGAGGATATGCTCTTTTATAAACCTTTCCCTTCCACCTGTACCATATTTCTTTGTGAACTCTTCTAATGCAATCCTTGCAGCCTCAGCAAGGAATGTGAGGGTTCCTGCTGCCGGGTCAAGGACAGTAACACCTTTGCTGGCAAAGCCTTCCTTTTTATGAAAGTGGCTTTTTAATATCTCATTTATAGAATGGACGATATAGGAGACAACAGGCTCAGGTGTGTAATAAACACCTCTTTTTTCCCTTGTCTCAGGATCATATTCGCTGAGAAAGGTCTCATAGAAATGAACAACTGGGTCTCCGCCTTTATGCTCATGAAAATACTGATCAAGAATCTTATATACATCAGTAACAGCAAGGACCTCTGATATGTCATCAATAATCCATTCCATCTGTTTGGGTAGGTCGCCAAGGGATATAAATTTAAAGACATCCCTCAGAATGCCGATCGTCTGAGGAATATGGTCAT
Source organism: Thermodesulfovibrionales bacterium (assembly GCA_036822495.1). Taxonomy (GTDB): domain Bacteria; phylum Nitrospirota; class Thermodesulfovibrionia; order Thermodesulfovibrionales; family CALJEL01; genus CALJEL01. Next base: position 1,617 of record DAISHO010000172.1, on the reverse strand, counting down.
AGGCAAGCTTTCTGTTAAATCCATTATGGGCCCGTGTCCTTGCAGCAAAGAGTCCATAGGTTATGGTCTGGGCATAAAGGTCTGCAAAGTCTTCTTCAGTCAGATTGCTTATAAGATATTTTTTAAAGGCATCATAAAAGCCTCTTAGATTAGAAGAGGCACCTTCCTTTAATTCATCGGCGATAATCTCTCTTAAAAACCTTGTCCTTTTTGCAACCTCTACTGCAAGGGCTTGTGCCGAGTAGACCTTTGGTATGGAGAAAGAGAAAAATTTATTAAACAACTCGATTAGTTCAGGTTCTTTCTCTACTGGCGGTGTGGTCTTCAACCTGTGCAAAATAACAGGTCTGCCTGTAAGGACCTTATCTATCCTAAGACCATCCCTGTATAGCCTGAATTCGAGGAAGTTTGTAAGAATTAGATTAGGAAATGTCTGAAGGTACCGTTTTAACTGTTCAGTCTCTTCTATTATGTCAAGGTCTTCTTTAGAAGGGTCTTTTGCCTCGATATAACCTGTTATATGCTGTTTGCCATCCCAGACCCTGAAGTCAGGATTTCCAGCCTCTGTCTTTTTAGGAAGGATTGTAATCTGAACATTCTTTCTCTCGTAGGACCTGCAGTATTCTTCAAGCAATTCCTTCAAAACTGGATAAAAGCTTTCTTCTCGGGCATCACCCTGGTTAAAGATATCTGTTATTTTCTTAAGATAATCTTTTAGCATTTTGATATTTTATCATAAAACTCTGCTGCTCTATTGTATAACCTCCTGCCAGCCTGTTAAAATAAAATAAAAATGCATGAGGCGTTTGGTTATATCGGTGGTATAAGCAACAGTTCAGGGCTTGTAATCTTTGCCGCAGGTATTCTTCTCGGTTTTCTCCTCCACAGGTCTGATTACTGCATGGCAGGAATGTTCAGAGACCTCTTCCTTTTTAAAAATGCACCACTCCTGAGGGTCTTTTTAATACAGGTTTTTGTGACCATGTTCCTTTTTTATCTTGGAAGGGCTTCAGGCCTTGTGGAACTCTATCCTCCACCAAACCTGAGAGAGGCATCATTCATAACCCTTGCTGGTGGTTTTATCTTTGGTAGTGGCATGGTTCTTGCTGGAGGATGTGTCATGGGAACCCTCTATAAAATGGGTGCTGGTAATGTGGGCAGCCTTTTTGCCTTTACAGGCTTAATCATTGGCAGTGGCCTTTATGCTGAGGTCTATCCATTATTTTTTAAGCTTCATAAGGATACCATTATTGTGAAGGGTGTTCTTCTTGGTCAGGTCTTCTCAAAAGGCGAGGACATACTTTTTATTTTTCTGATGGTTCTCCTCAGTCTTGTTATCCTCGGATGGATAAAAAAGGGCAGGATATACCAGAAGGCCTATGCCGAGGGTTACATCCAGCCATGGGTCACAGCAGTCTTACTTTCCTTTATTAATCTCCTTATCTATGTTACCTCCCAGACTCCAATGGCAATAAGCACAGCCTATGCAAAGCTGGCAGCCTATACAGAAAAACTCTTTGTGCCAGCACATTACACCAACCTGGAATTTTTCAGAAGGCTCTCCTATTCTGTTTATTCTTCTAAGGGAAATTTGATTGTGGGTGGACCAGGTGCTCA
>DAISHO010000171.1:0-4728 GCA_036822495.1 Thermodesulfovibrionales bacterium | reverse complement strand
AAGGATAAAAGGGTTATGGGTATAAGGCTTGATGATGGAACGGAATTCAGGGCTTCCTATGTGATAGTTGCACCGGGCAGAGAGGGTTCTTCATGGCTTGAGGCAGAGGCAAAGAGACTCGGACTTACAATGCTCAAGAATCAGGTCGACATTGGTGTGAGGGTAGAGATACCTGCCTCAGTAATGGAGCATCTCACCTCCATTACCTATGAGCCAAAGTTTATATTTTATTCAAAGAGATTTGATGACAGGGTAAGGACCTTCTGTGTGAACCCCTATGGAGAGGTGGTAAAAGAATATCTTGATGGTATATGGACAGTAAATGGTCATAGCTACAGGAATAAAAAGACAAACAACACGAATTTTGCCATTCTTGTGAGCACCCATTTTACAGAGCCTTTTAATGAACCAATACTTTACGGAAAATACATAGCAAGACTTGCCAATTTCCTCGGACAGGATGTTCTTGTGCAGAGGCTTGGTGACCTTCAGCAGGGAAGACGTTCTACTGAAGAAAGAATAAGAAAGGGAGTTGTTCAGCCAACCCTGAAGGATGCTGTTGCAGGAGACCTGAGCTTTGTTATCCCCTACAGGTACCTCAGTGATATCCTCGAGATGCTTGAAGCCCTTGACAGGATAGCACCAGGTATTAATTCAAGGCATACCCTTCTTTATGGAGTAGAGGTGAAATTCTACTCCATGCAGTTAAAACTCTCTCAAGGACTCGAGACAGAGATAGAAAATCTTTTCGCAATTGGTGATGGTGCTGGTGTGAGTCGGGGCCTCATACAGGCCTCTGTTTCAGGGGTGATAGCAGCAAGGGAAATAATCAGGAAAGGAAAATAAGGATGGAGCTTGAATCCCTAAGGCGGTGGATGGTTGAAAGCCAGATTATCTCCAGAGGTGTGAAGAATAAGGAGGTAATAAGGGCAATGCTCAAGGTTCCCCGCCACAGGTTTGTGCCTGAGGAGTTCATTGAAAAGGCCTATGACGATATGGCCCTTCCCATTGGTGAAGGACAGACAATCTCCCAACCCTATATGGTGGCTGTTATGACAGAGCTCCTTGAGCCTGAATATAAAAATAAGGTTCTTGAGATAGGAACAGGCTCGGGTTATCAGGCAGCAGTCCTTGCCGAGATAGTGAAGGAGGTCTATACCATTGAGAGGCTTGCATCCCTTTCAGAAAGGGCGAGACAGCGAGTTCGGGAGCTCGGATATGAAAATATTTTTTTTAAGGTTGGAGATGGAACCCTTGGCTGGCCTGAGGAGTCGCCTTTTGATAGAATCATTATTACTGCCGGAGCGCCAGAAATCCCTGATACACTTATTAGCCAGCTTGCTGAAGGTGGAATAATAGTTGCACCAGTTGGTTCAAGGTATTCTCAAGTTCTTGTAAAGGGAGTTAAGAAAAAAGGTTCCCTTGTCACCATAAGCAGTGTTCCCTGTGTCTTTGTACCCCTTGTGGGTGAAAAAGGCTGGGAAGAGAGCTGAAGTATAGCTGAGCAGCAGTCTTTTGAACAACTATTGAACCTCCACATCCAATTGGCAACCACTAATCAATGCTCGCTTTTGAGTTAAAAGTGTTCAGACACTTCAAGATTATTCAATCTACTGCCCTGTTGGTCTGCTGTTCTGTAGCACTTCTGATATATAATCCCTGTACCTGCGAGGTTCAAAGCCGAATTCCTTTTTAATGGCGTCTGGCAGGGTTATGTTATCTTTTTTAAGCAACTTCAGCTGGTCAATTGTTGGTAGAGGAATATCCAGACCAGTAATACTTTTAATTAACCTTCCTGCTGGAAGACCTGTTCTGAGCATCCAGATAGGGATGTGAATAACAGGTTTGTTGACTCCCATTGCAGAGCTCATAGTTTTTATGATTTCATTATATGTGAGATGCTCAGGTCCACCAAGCTCATAGAGTCTATTTCTCTCCTTTCTTTCAATTACAGCAATCCTGAAGGCTTTTATCCAGTCATCAATAAAAAGGGGCTGAAACCTTGAGTTTCCATTCCCAGGCACAGGTATAACTGGCAGGCTTTTGATTACCTCCATGAGTCTTTTTGTAAACCCATCGATTTTTCCAATAAGCAGAGATGGTCTGAAGATTATATATGGGATACCCGATGCCTTGACAAGCTCCTCAGCCATTGCCTTTGTCTTTTCATATGGGGTATCTCCTTTAATTGATGCACCAAGGGCGCTCTGGTAGAAAAAGGTTTTTATCCCTGAGCTGAGGGCCTCATCAAGGAGATTTTTTGTCCCTTCAACATGAACTTTTTTAAAATCCTCTGGTCTTCCCTCCATAATGCCAACAAGGTGTATAACTGTATCTACACCCTTTAAGGCACCCCTTAAAGACTCCCTGTCTGTGATATCTCCTGCGTGGAATTCAATCCCCCTTTCTTTAAGTCTCAAACCCTTTTCAGGGGTCCTTACAAGGCATCTGAGAGGAATTCTCTCCCTCTGAAGTCCCTCAATGAGGAAGCTCCCTACAAAGCCCGTACCACCTGCGATGAATATCATTATTGATGCCGACTGTTACTTCGCCACCTGAAGTAATAGTTATTCGTGCTTTGTCTTAAAGCCAAGGACTGCGTAAAGAGGGCAGAATCCTATAATAGATGTGACGATAAAGATTATTCCCACGCTCCCAAGAATCCACCACAGAGAGCCCTTGATTATGGCAACAACTATAAAGATAAAACCGAGCACTACCCTTATAATCCTGTCCCAATCTGCCATGTTTGTCTTCATAATAAACACCTCCAGAAGTTTTTATATTATATCACAGTTTTCCTTCTCTTCTCATTTTTTCTTTTAAAAGGCAAGGTCTATTTTATCTTTTTCTCTAATGGTATTCTTTAACTTAATCAAGGTTTCTACATCTAAGACAGGGACCCGGCATAAAATTCCAGATATCTCTTCTGCTTCTTCGAAGGTCTTATATTTCAAGACAGGCATTATCTTAACTGTTACTACGCCACCTTCTGCTCATTTCTTCAATCTTTTTGTGAAGGCTCTCGCCATGGCTATCCATGGTTACAACCGCAGGAAAGTCCTCCACCTCCAGTATCCACAATGCCTCTGGCATCCCGAATTCCTCAAGGAATTTTACATCTACAATCCTCTTTATCCTTTTTGCAAGATAGACCCCTGCACCACCTGTTGTTTGAAGATAGACGCAGCCATACCTCTTCATTGCCTCAAGGGTATCTTCGCCCATACCGCCCTTTCCAATAATTGCCCTTATTTGATAATGAGCGATAAGCTCAGGTGTATATTTTTCAAGCCTCATGCTCGTTGTCGGGCCAGCTGAAAGGACCTTGTTGTCTTTAACAATAGGACCACAATGATAGATAATAGAATTCTCAAGAATCTCCATCTCAGGTCGCTTTTCAAAGAGATATTGGTGTATCCGGTCCCTTGCGGTAAGAATAATTCCATTTATAAAAACCATGTCACCAATTCTCAGTGCCCTGACCTTATCTTCCCTTATCGGTGTAGAAAGCACTACCATATGAGTCTACCCCTCCTCATCGCCCAGCAGCTAAAGGATATATCGACAAAATAAGTAGCAGGGTGTCTGTTTGAGACTTCAATCTTTACTCCAAGGCAGGTTGTGTCTCCTCCAATGCCCATTACCCCTATGCCGAGTCTATTAATATCCTGAGTAATCCCTTCTTCAAAGGAAGCCAGTGCGACCTCTCTGTGAAAGTCCTGAAGACGTCTTAAAAGCTGTCTCTTTGATTGATAGGCTACTTGGTCCCTTGAACCACCAATGGCAACACCAATTATATAGGGAGGACAGCCCCTTCCCTGTGCATTTAAGACTGCATCTAATATTACAGCCCTTACACCTTCAAGCCCCCTTTCTGCTTTTATCTCTGTATTCGGGAGGTTATACATGCATCCTATATTTTCTGACCCCCCACCCTTAAGCATCAGGTCTATAATCAAATTTTCCCCTTCAGATTCTTCCATATGTATTACTGGAAAATCAACACCTGTATTGTCTCCACTGTTTTTTTCTGTAATTATATCTACTGAATTGGGTCTAAGGGGTGTCCTCTCAGTGGCAATCCTCGTTGCCTCAAAAATCATCTCCTTTATCCTTTCCTGACCAAGACATCTCGGAACCTTTACATAAAAAACAGGGATACCCGTATCCTGACAGATAGGTATCTCCTCTGTCCTTGCGAGCCTTATATTTTCAAGAATTATCCTCAGACTATCCTTCGCAATAGGAAGTTTTTCCTTTTCAAAGGCAATCTTGATGGCATCCTCCACATCCTTTGGAAGGGATGTGGCAACCTTTCTGTAAAGCTCCACTATACCATCCCTGAGTTTTAGCATTATTTCTTTTCGAGCCTCTCCTTTATTGTCCTTACCCTTTCCTTGAATTCATTAACAAGTTTATCCGCCTCTTCCTGTGAGTTTATCACCCGTGGTGTGACCATTACGAGAAGCTCTGTCTTTGTCTTCTGAACAGAGGTTGAACCAAAAAGCCATCCTATAAGAGGAATATCACTAAGAATGGGGATTCCAGACCTGCTTTTTGTTGATTGTTCAGATATGAGCCCTCCAATAACAAGGGTATGGCCATCCTGAACAATACCAGTTGTATTCGCCCTCCTTGTAATAAAAGAGGGGAATTCCTGTCCAGCTATCTTTGTGGGTGCACCTGGTGCACTGTATTCCTGATTTATCTTTAATGTCACCTGGT
>DAISHO010000170.1:0-4729 GCA_036822495.1 Thermodesulfovibrionales bacterium | reverse complement strand
CTTTCTTTGCCCAGCAATTCCTCTGGAAGGAGCCCATGGTTGCTGGTGCCTGGATGGGCCTTGCAGTAAAGACTGACGGAGCTGCCTTTGCAAGTGGCGCAGTTGTAGACGCCCTTATAAGGGCAAAGGCAGAGACTGTTGCTGGAATTAAATATGACAGTGGCTGGATGCTCATGGCTGCCTCAACAACAAAACTCTTTATAGACATCTTCATCAGTATCTGGGCCTTCATACTCGCTGTAATATGGTGTGCAAAGATAGAGTGCAAGCCAGGTGAAAAGGTTCAGGCTGGTGAGATATGGAGGAGATTCCCCAAGTTTGTCCTTGCTTATGCAGTAACATTTATTGTGATACTTCTCATAGCGATACCTATTACTGCAAAGATTACACCTGTAGAAAATGAGATCAAAAAGCTCGAAAAGGAGATAAGCTCCTTTGAAAAGGACCTTGCAGCAAAACCTGATGCAGAGAAGGCTGCAATAACAGAAAAGATTAATGCAAATAAGGCAAGGATTAAAGAGCTTAAGGCCTCAATATCCGCTGAGAAAAAGACCCAATCTGCTGCAAAGGAGGCAACAGCAGGTACAAATGCCCTCAGGGTACTGTTCTTCCTGATTACATTCTTCACTATTGGTGTGGTCTCTGATTTTAGAAAGCTCTGGGAAGAGGGCATAGGAAAGCTTGCCCTTGTCTATCTTATATGTCTCTTCGGGTTCATTCTCTGGATAGGTCTCTTTATCTCCTGGATATTCTTCCATGGAGTAAAACCACCAGTGATCAGTGGATAATTTTAAAAGGCCAGGCATATGCCTGGCCTTAAAAATAAATCTCAGGAGGTGATAAGATGCCTGAAGAACCAAAACTGGCAGAGGAATTAAAAAAGATGGAGTATGAGGAATTTCTTCCTGTTGAAAAGAAACTTATAACATGGAGCATAATCTTGGGGATTGTTCTTCTCGGAATACTCATCTGGGTGAGTTATACCTTCTTCCCGGCTGAACATTAAAAATAATAGGGTGAAGTTTTCATAGCAGAGCGGGGAACTTTAGAGCGACTGTGCGATAGACTGATAGCAAATTTCGGTCGCACTAATGACTGTAGCTCTAACACCGAGCACTCAGCTGAGGCCTCATTGAGGCATGTTCATTTTGTATGGTTAACCATTTGATTACCACGGCTGGGTGCTCGGCTGCTTTAGATACCAATGTCTGCTCCTCTTCTGCTTTATCTTCAGCCTGTTTTCATAGACTTTATAAGTTTTTCATACTTTTCAGCACCAACGCATTGCTTTGCAGCTGGACACCAGAGAATACAGTTAGGCTTCATATCCCTTGATATAGTCTTTCCACATCCCTTACATTCCATCTCCACTTCATCAGACCATATCTCATTTTCTTTAAAACAGAAAGGACATATCAGGGTTTCTGGATAGGGGTTCCTGATCTCTCTGCTTCCTGGACAACTCTCTTTCATAAGTTTATTATAATCTTTTCTTTAAATAAAGGGCATGATTTAAATCATAACAGGCTACAGACAAAATGCGACAGGAAATTAAAAAATCCTGAGTCCTGAAGCCTCTTTGATGTTATAATATTCTATGCTCGAGGCAATTATACTGGGATTTATACAGGGAATAACAGAATTTTTGCCAATAAGCAGTACTGCCCATCTTATACTTATCCCTAAATTTTTTGGCTGGCAGGGTCCTGTTGATACCCTAATTTTTGATATCAGCCTTCATACAGGCACACTATTAGCTGTATTAATATATTTCAGAAAGGACTGGCTCAGATTGCTGATTTACCATAGAAGGTTATTGTTCTTTATTCTTATTGCCACAATCCCGGCAGGAGTGGCAGGTATCCTTTTTGAGGAGATTGTAGAAAAGGACTTAAGAAGTCCTTATATAATAGCATTGAGCCTTTTTATAATAGGTCTTTTTATGCTTATAACAGATAGATTGTCATCTAATAAAACACTTGAGGATTTAAGGCTTAACGACTCAATTTTTATAGGTTTTTTTCAGGGTATAGCCCTTATCCCTGGGGTATCGAGATCTGGTATTACCATGAGCGCTGGTTTTTTGAGGGGTCTTAAAAGGGAGGACTCAGCGAGATTCTCCTTTATGCTTTCAATGCCTGTTATTGCTGGCGCCTCAATACTTGGTTTTAAAAAGGTCTTCTCAGGACACCTTACTGTTACTTCTCAAGTAGATTACAGCCTCTTTATTTCAGGTATGGCTTCCTCTTTCATATCAGGGCTTTTAGCCATAAGCCTTCTCATGAAATACCTTAAGACACACAGGATAGACCTCTTTGTTTACTACAGGATAGGTCTTGCAATCTTTATTGTCTTATTTTTCTAAGCTATGAGCGACAATCACCCCCCTTCACCAGCAAAAGATTTTGTTTTTCAAAATAGGCTAAAATATATTCTGTATGGAATTTAAGAGGATAAAAGAGGAGCTCAAAGGAATAGTATCAATCCTCTTCAGTATATTCCTGTTTGTTTCTCTAATTACCTATTCACCCCAGGACCCCTCCCTTTTTACATATGCTGAAAAGCCTGTAAAAAACTATGGTGGTGCTGTTGGTGCAAATCTTTCTGACCTCTTATTTTCCCTCTTTGGTTATCCAGCCTTTGTGATGCCTGTATTTTTAATAATCTGGGGTTTAAGAAGACTCCTGAATAAAAAAGGACAAGTGGTTCATCTTGCAGGAACATTTCTCTTTATTATTTCCTGTTCTATCTTTTTGGGGCTTGTCGAAAGGACAATAAGTTCCTCCACTCTTATTTTCGTCACCTATGGTTTTAAAAGTCTTGGTGGTATGACCGGTACATTACTCTCAAAACTTTTCCATTCTAGCCTTTCAACCTTTGGTGCCTACATATTCTCTTTTCTTTTGATTATATCGTCCTTAATAATGATGAGCCCCTTTGCAGTATTTTCTGTTGGAATAAGAAAGAAGGTATATAATGGGACAGAAGAGATGATTGAGGAGGAAGCTCAGGTGGAGGAAGAGATAGATGTCTCTGAGGCTGATGACTTATCACCAGCCATCATTACAACAGAAACCCTGAAGGAAACCCCTGAGGTTCCGAGGAGAAAGGTTGGAGAATATGAATTCCCCTCCCTTGACCTTCTGGTTATCCATGATCAGGCTGCTCAGAAACCCTCAAAGGAGGATATACTCGCTCTTTCTCAGAACATCGAGAGAAAACTTGCTGACTTTGATGTAGAGGGAAGGGTGACACAGGTTCATCCAGGGCCTGTTGTAACAATGTTTGAATTTGAACCAGCGCCAGGTATAAAGATAAATAAGGTCATATCCCTTGCAGAGGATCTCTCCTTAGCCCTCAGGGCTCAAGGCGTTCGCATATATCCTGTTCCAGGAAAGTCCTCAATCGGTATTGAGGTCCCTAACAAACAGAGAGAGATTGTGTCCCTAAGAGATATTATAGGTTCTGAGGTCTTTCAGAGGTCAAGCTCAAAACTAACCATTGCCCTTGGAAAGGATATTACAGGAAACCCCTTTGTCATTGACCTTGCAAAGACACCCCATCTCCTTGTTGCTGGTGCAACAGGCTCAGGTAAAAGTGTCTCCCTTAACTGTATGATAATAAGCATCCTCTATAAGGCAACACCAAGAGAGGTCAAACTCCTGATGATTGACCCCAAGTTCCTTGAATTATCGCCTTATAATGAGATACCTCATCTTGTAAGTCCTGTTATTACTACCCCTAAGGATGCAAGGGATGCCCTGAAGAAAATGGTAATAGAGATGGAAAGGAGATACAGGGTCATTGCTGAGAAAGGTGCAAGGAATATCGAGGGATACAATGCCCTTGTTTTTGAAGAAGAGAGGCTTCCTTATATAGTGGTGATTATTGATGAGCTTGCTGACCTCATGCTAACAGGTGCTGGTGAGGTGGAGGATTCTATAACAAGACTTGCCCATATGGCAAGGGCATCAGGTATTCATCTGATAATAGCTACTCAGAGGCCTTCAGTGGATGTGATAACAGGTGTGATTAAGGCAAATTTTCCATCAAGGATAGCCTTTCAGGTAAGTTCAAGGATTGACTCAAGGACTATCCTCGACACTCAGGGTGCAGAGCAGCTCCTCGGACAGGGAGATATGCTCTTTATGATGCCTGGGATAAAGCTGAAGAGAGTTCATGGAGCCTATGTTTCAGAGGAAGAGATAAGGGCGATAGTGGATTTTATCAAGCCACAGGCTGAACCTGATTATGGGCTTCTGGAATCAATAGAACTTCCTCAGGATTCTGGAGAAACCTCTGAAGAAGACTCAGGTGAATCTGATGAACTTTATGATAAGGTCATAGAGCTTGGAGAGACCCTTGGAGAGATTTCCATATCCCTTATTCAGAGGAGATTCAAGATCGGTTTTAACAGGGCTGCAAGGCTTATGGAACTCCTTGAAAGGGATGGCTATGTAGGGCCTCCAAAGGGAGCTGGAAAACCAAGGGATTTTATAAGGAGGAAGAGATGATGAGTAAAGGCCTTTTACTCTCTATTTTTGTTGTTTTTTTCTTGAGCTTTTTTTCGTATGCAGTTAGTGGCGAAGTAACAGTTGCCACTGGTCTTGTAAAGAAGATAGAGGATGCCTATAAGGATATCATTGATATAAAAGGCAGGTTTAAACAGAAGAGTTATCTTAAAGACCTTGAAAGGACCGAGGTCTATGAAGGTGAGTTCTATATTAAG
>DAISHO010000169.1:0-4819 GCA_036822495.1 Thermodesulfovibrionales bacterium | reverse complement strand
TGTCCGACCTGCGGTAGGTGTCAGGTGGATATTATAAAGCTCAGCAATGCTGTATCAGAGGGATTATCTTCTATTAAAAAACCCCTGAAGGTTGCTGTCATGGGATGTCCTGTGAATGGTCCAGGAGAGGCAAGGGAGGCTGACTTTGGTGTAGCAGGTGGAAGGGGCAGGGGCATTCTCTTTAAAAAGGGCAGGGTTGTAAAAGAGGTGGCTGAAGAACGCCTTCTGGAGGAACTTCTGGAGTTGATAAGGACGGAAAATGAGGATAATAAAGAACATTAAAGAGATGCAGGCCACATCAATGGGCCTTCTTAGAGAAGGCAAGGCTATTGGTTTTGTGCCCACTATGGGAGCCCTTCACGAAGGTCATCTGAGCCTCGTGCGGGCAGCAAAAAGGGATAATGATATAGTTGTGGTGAGTATCTTTGTTAATCCATTACAATTTGGACCCAGGGAGGATTTTGAGAGATATCCAAGAGACCTTGAAGGTGATTCTGAAAAATTAAGGAAAGAGGGTGTAGATATACTCTTTTTCCCTGATATGAGGGAGATGTATCCATCGGACTTCAGGACCTATGTGGAGGTTCAGGGTCTTTCAGAGAAATTATGTGGTGCCTTCAGGCCAGGCCACTTTCGCGGGGTTGCCACAGTTGTGACAAAGCTTTTTAATATTGTTAAGCCCTCAAGGGCCTATTTCGGGGCAAAGGATTATCAGCAAACAGTTATTATAAAAAGATTTGTTAATGACCTTAATATGGACATAGAGGTCCTAGTCTGCCCTACAGTGAGAGAGCCTGATGGCCTTGCCATGAGCTCAAGAAACCTCTATCTTAATCCTGAGGAAAGAAGGGCAGCCCTTGTAATATATAGAACCCTTCAGGAGGTAGCGGGTCTTATAAAGAAGGGAGAAAAAAATCCCGATGCCCTTAAAATGCGGATGGTGAAGGCCCTTGGCTCAGAGCCCCTTGTCAGCTCAATTGATTATGCAGGTATTTATGACCCTGAGAGCCTTGAGGAGGTCTCGGAGATAAAAGGGAGGGTTCTTATAGCAATTGCCCTCAGGATAGGGCAAACAAGACTTATAGATAATATTTTGGTAGAATAGCACTGCTGTCCGAAACTTAAATAGTCATAAGGGCTTAAATAGGCTGAAGGCAAATTAGGCCGTAGGCTGAAGGAAGATAAAAATACTTTCTTAAATGAAACTTCAGCCTTAAGCCAATTCAAAACTTTATTTTGGACAGGTATGGTAGAATAGCTAATTATGAAACATACAGTAATAGGATTAATCCTTGGTGCAACCACTGTTGTGAAGGTGGTGATGCTCATACTTTTTGTCTTCTCCATAATCTCCTGGTTTATTATCTTTTTTAAATTCAAATATTTCAGAAGAGCAAAGCAGGAGAATGAAAAGTTCATAAAGGCCTTTATGAAGAGGCCGGATCTAATTGAACTTTTCTCCCTCTCAAGAAAGCTCAGGGTGAGCCCTATTGCAGGGGTCTTCAGGAATGTCTTTAATGAAAGAGGTTATACATCAAGGACAGAGCTCGAAAGGACTATAAAAAGATATGAGGCCCTTGAGGTGGCAAGGCTTGAACAGTATCTCAACTTTCTTGCTACTGCTGGCTCTACCTCACCTTTTATAGGATTGTTTGGAACAGTATGGGGCATAATGCATTCCTTTATGGGCATAGGTGCTCAGGGTTCTGCAAGCCTCGCTGTTGTTGCACCAGGTATTGCCGAGGCCCTTATAGCAACAGCCCTTGGTCTTGCCGTGGCTATTCCTGCTGTTATTGCCTACAACTACTATCTCAGCACAGCAAGGAGGCTCACTATAGAGATGGAAGACTTTTCAGAAGAGATATTCGATATGCTTTATAAATCAGAGCAACAGAAACAGTGAGTTAAATGCCCTATATAAGCAGAAATAAGAATAGGGAAGTAATGTCCGAGATAAATGTCACTCCCTTTGTGGATGTGATGCTCGTTTTGCTTGTGATATTTATGGTCACAGCACCCCTTATGCAGCAGGGAATAGATGTAAATCTCCCAAAGGCGAAGGCAAAGGAACTGCCTCCAGAGGAGAGGCTTGTTATAACCGTGAAAGCTGGCGGAAACATATATCTTAATGATGTGCCTGTAGATATGAGCACATTAAAAGAAAAGCTTTCAGCCCTTTCGAAAAAGAATCCAGAGGTTTTTCTCAGGGCAGATAGGTCTGTCTCCTATGGATTTGTTGCTGAATTGATGGCAGAGATAAAGGATGCTGGGATAGAGAAACTCGGTCTTGTAACAGAGCCAAAATAACAGAAAAACAGAGCTCACAAATAAGACATTAGTGCAATAGTGAGACAGAAAGCAGGTGAAGAGGTGAAGAGGTTAGGAGGCGAAGAGAAAAATAAAAATTCACCTATTCACCCCTTCACTAATTCACCAATTAACTTAACGGAGCTCCGTTCTGGTGGAGAAATAACAGCGAGCAGTTCTGCAGCCCTTTCTCTTTCTATCCATATATTAATCGTAACCCTGCTCCTTTTTTTTGAGACCCCTCATAAAAAGACCTTTGAAAAATATATGACAATAAGGATTGTCTCAACAGTTAGCACTCAACCTAATATTTCTTCACAAGCTGAGAGCCCATCCGATAATGGAATAAAGGAGCTACCTTCTCCTCGAGTAGTACCAAAAGAGCTTTCAAGAAAAGAGCAAATTATAGAGGAAGCCCTTCATGCCATAAAGGCAAAAAAGAGGATAGAAAAGATCGCAAGACTCAGGGCAGAAATCAGAAAACAGAAGTCAGAGGTGGGTGAAGATGCGAAGAGATTTACAGGTAAAGAGGAAAATACCACCTTACCCCTTCACCAATTCACCAATTCACCAAAAGACTTTTCGGGATCAGATTCCCGATATTCTAACAATGAGACCTATGTGAAGATTGTCACTGGTATAATTCATTCCAACTGGACCTATCCAGAGGTTGCAGGACGAGGTCTTAAGGGTTCTGTTGTTATATTAATTGAAAGGAACGGTTCTGTTAAGATACAGGAGTTTAATTCTTCTGGTGATAGATTATTTGATTATTCCATCAGGAATGCGATTCTTAAATCTACGCTACCACCGCCACCAGAAGAATTAGAGATAGAGGTGAGGTTTACTCAATGATTAGGCTTAAGTCATCAGGCTTCAGGCTGAAGAGAAAAAATACAAAACTACTACTGCACTACTGCAATACTTCAATCCTATTAGCTATCTTAATATTCATTCTGTCCCCTATAGCCCGGGCAAGGGTTTATATTGATATTACATCTCCAAATCCAAGGCCAATCCTTATAGGACTTCAAGTATATACAGAGGATTCAGATCAACTGCTATTTTCGCCACAAATAAAGACATTGCCTTCTTATGCTCAGCAGATTCTCACTATTATAAAAGATGACCTTACATATACTGGCCTTTTTTCTACCATTGAGGAAAGATTATTCCTTGAGCCTCCGTCGAGCCCCTTTAAGTCAGAAAACTGGAAACCCCTTGGTGCTGATGCTGTGGTAAAGATAAAGCTCCAGTTGAGCCAGAATACTGTTAAGGCCCTTTCAGTTATATATGATGTAAATGAGGGACTCCAGATATTCAAGAAGGAATACTCTGGAGATATTGCCTTCATAAGAACCCTTGCCCATGTCCTTGCAAGGGATATATATAAGAGATTTACTGACAGGGATCCACCCTTCGAGGCAAAGATACTTTATGTGGGGCAGATTGATGGAAAGAGGTCCCTTTTTATAATAGACTGGGATGGTGCAAGGCAGAGGAGACTCGGCATTAGCGCAGAGACACTGCTTTCTCCAAGATGGAATGATGAATACAGGCTCCTTGCCTATACTCTTAGGGATGGAAGAAGATGGAGCTTGAAGACCCTTGACTTTAATACCATGACCCAGAAGACCGTTTTAGAATCCCAGACCCTTACGATTGCCGGAGACTTTATAGACAGAAAAAATTTACTTGTAACTTATACAGATGCTGACAATCAGGACATCTATATCCTTGATACAGAGACCTCAAGATTAAAGAAAATCATTGGAGGTTTTGGTATTGAGATAGACCCGGTGATTTCTCCTGATAAAACTAAATTCCTTTTTGTCTCAGACAGGAGTGGTTCACCCCAGATTTACATTGCAGAGCTCTCAGGATATAATATTAAAAGGTTGACCTTTCAGGGGAATTACAATACATCCCCAAGGTGGTCTCCAGCAGGAGATGCCTTTGTTTATGTGGGTAGTGTTAATGGAAGAAATCAGATTTTTTTACAGAAGTTCGATCCAGCAAAAGCCGAGATTGCTGGAGAGCCTGAACAACTCACATCCAGAGGAGATAATGAGGAGCCGTCCTTTTCTCCAGATGGAAGATATATCACCTTTTCTTCAAACAGGGATGGCTTATGGAGGATATATATAATGCGCATTGATGGTTCGGGTCAGAAGGTCCTTACAGAGGGCTATGGTTTCAGCCCGGTATGGATAAAATAAGAAGGGAGGTATGATATGAAGACATTTAAGAGATTGTGGGTATTGATATCTTTTATCTTCACAGCCCTATTGATGGCACAAGTAACAGTTATACTTGGAGGTTGTACACCCAGAAAGGTTGTTCAGGCTGAAAAGGCAGAAGCCCCGCAGGAGGCTGTTGCCAAACAGGAGGAGGTTAAACCGACTATTACCTCGCCATCAAAGGAACCTGAGAAGGTGATACAACCAAAGGCAGAGGTTATTACTGAGAAACCTGTTACAGAGACACCAGCAGTCACTGAGAAGGTTGCAAA
>DAISHO010000168.1:0-4853 GCA_036822495.1 Thermodesulfovibrionales bacterium | reverse complement strand
TTTGAAGCCTTATGCCCTCTTTAAAATACCATTTTAATTTATTCTGGACAGCTATGATATAAATCCTTAAATGAATCTCCTGTCTGTAGCCTTAAGCCTTAATCAAAATTGACTCAAAAACATAAGGTTATTTTCGTAAAAAAGCCTTATATCATCAATCCTGTAACGGAGCATGGTAATCCTCTCCACTCCAAGACCAAAGGCAAATCCTGTATATCTATCAGGCTCGATACCCGCCATTTCAAAAACTCTCGGATGAACCATCCCTGAACCGAGGACCTCAAGCCATCCAGAATATTTACAAATCCTGCAGCCTTTCTGACTACAGAAGAGACATCCTATATCTACCTCTGCTGATGGCTCTGTAAATGGGAAATAGCTTGGCCTGAATCTCACAGGTGTATCCTGACCAAAAAGGGTATGGAGGAATTCAATAAGGACTGCCTTGAGGTTTGCCATGGAGATATCCTCTCCAACCATTAAACCTTCAACCTGATGGAACATGGGGCTGTGGGTAACATCAGCATCGCATCTGTAGACCTTTCCAGGGGCAATCATCCTAAGGGGTGGCCTCTTTCTCTCCATCACCCTAACCTGAACAGGTGATGTATGGGTTCTTAAAAGTATATCATCTGTTATGTAAAAGGTGTCCTGCATGTCTCTTGCTGGATGGTCTCTGGGGATATTAAGGGCCTCGAAATTATAATAGTCAAGTTCAACCTCAGGCCCTTCTTCCACAGAAAAACCCATTGAAGAAAAGATATCTATTATCTCTTTAAGGGTCTTTGACACAGGATGCTCACTGCCGAGCTTCTGAAGCCTTCCTGGCAGTGTTATGTCAATCTGTTCCCTTAATGCCCTATCTCTATATTCTTTATCAAGTAGTTCCTTTTCTTTTTCAGAAAGTCTTTTTTCAATATATTCCTTGAGTTCATTGAGAACCTTTCCTCTGAATGGTCGCTCTTCCTTAGGAAGGGATTGGAGGGCCTTGATTGCCTCTGAAATGAGTCCCTTTTTACCAATATATTTTGCCTTCAATACTGAAAGGCCCTCTCTGCTGGAAAGGGCCTTCAAGTCTTCTTCAAAATCTCTTTTCAGGTCTTCTGTCTCTATCATTCTCAGGCACTGAGAGCAGACTTTGCCGTTTCTACTACTTTGCTGAAGGCTGCTGGATCATTCACTGCCATGTCTGCAAGGACCTTTCTATTAAGGTCGATCTTTGCCTTTTTAAGACCCTGAATTAACTTACTGTAGGTCAGTCCAAGGCCCCGGCAGGCTGCATTAATCCTTATTATCCAAAGGGCCCTCATCTCCCTTTTCTTTGCCCTTCTGTCACGATAGGCATATAAAAGGGCCTTTTCAACTGCACCAGCAGCTACCTTGTAGCAACGACTCCTTGCACCATAATAGCCCTTTGCAAGCTCGAGAACCTTTTTATGTCTTCTTCTTGTCTTAAATCCACCCTTTGCTCTTGGCATCTTGATCCTCCTTACGAATAGGGTAATAATCTCTTAATATTTTTAAAATCACTCTTGGATACGAAAGTTGCCTGTCTGAGCCTTCTTGTCCTCCTTGAAGGCTTTCCTGTAAGAAGGTGGCTCTTGTTTGCCCTCCTTCTTTTAATCTTGCCAGTGGCAGTAATCTTAAATCTCTTTTTTGCACCACTATGAGTCTTGAGTTTTGGCATTTCTTCCTCCTTAACTCTTTTTCTTTCTCTTTACCTGTCTGATCTCGGTACTATCCCTGTGGGATATTATCTCTTCTTTTAAATCCTTTAACTCATCCATAGTCTCTTTCAAGGCACCCCTAAATTCCTGCCTTAACCTATCCTCCGTATCCTTTAAGGCAATCTTAAATTCATTTCTAAGTTCTTTCTTTGTCTCTTCATTAGTGCTCCTGATTAACCTTTTGATATCTTCCTGAGCATCAATAACAAAATTCAATTTTTGTTGGAAATCCTCTGCAAGGATACCCAAGTATCTCTTCAATTCTTCCTTGAATTCTTCAGCATCAGCCTTTGTAAAATACTCTGTCATCTCTTATTTACCAGGAGCAATTATCATCGTTATATTGCTTCCCTCAAGGGTTGGTTTTCTCTCCAGTGTATATTTGCCTTCAAGCATCTGGAGAATCTTCTCAAAGACCTTCATCCCGAATTCGGGTCTTGCTGACTCTCTTCCACGAAGCATCATCGTCACCTTTGCCTTGTTTCCATCATCAAGAAATCTCCTTATATTCTTTACCTTCAACTCCAGGTCATGGTCATCTATCCTTGGTCTGAGTTTTATCTCCTTCACCTCAATGGTCTTTTTGTGGTGAGACTTTTTCTGCATCTGGTATCTATATTTCCCATAATCCATAATCCTGCATACAGGGGGATTTGCATTCGGTGCAACCTCCACGAGATCAAGTCCGCGCTCTTTAGCAAGGGCAAGGGCCTCCTTTATAGAAACAACTCCCACCTGGCTACCGTCAACATCAATAAGCCTTACCTCAGGTCTTCTAATAGCCTCATTTACTCTGATATCCTTTTCTATGAAATTCACCTCCTTGAATTAATCTCTTCTTTAAGGAGTGCCAGCAAGGCCTCTCTCTCAAAGGGTCCTATATTTTCACCGTCTCTTTTTCTCACAGTATATCTATTTTCAGCAACCTCTTTATCTCCTATTATAACCATATAAGGCACCTTCTTTAAAGTGACCTCTCTTATCTTATAGCCTATCTTCTCATTCTCTGTCCTGAGGTCTGAGCGAATGCCATTTTCCTTAAGATATCTGTGAAGATTAATGGCTGATTCATTATGCCTTTCTGCAATTGTAAGTATAGCCACCTGAACTGGAGCAAGCCATAATGGAAAGGCACCTGCATAATGTTCAATAAGTATACCAAAAAATCTCTCAAGAGAACCCATGAGGGCCCTGTGAATCATTATGGGTCTATGGTCTTTTCCATCAGCTCCCCTATAAGTCAGATTAAATCTTTCCGGGTTATTAAAATCTACCTGAATCGTGCTACACTGCCAGGGCCTTCCGAGGCTATCTTTGACCTTTATGTCAATCTTAGGACCATAAAAAACTCCCTCTCCAGGGTCTATGGTATAAGTGAGTCCCTTTATCTCCAGAGCCCCCTTGAGGGCATTTGTTGACCGCTCCCAGTTTTCAAGGGTACCAACATATTTGTCAGGCCTTGTGGAAAGATATATATCATAATCGCTGAATCCAAAAGTTCTAAGGATATAAAGGGTGAAATCAAGGACATGGAGGATCTCCTCTTCTATCTGATCTTCTCTGCAGAATATATGGGCATCATCCTGCGTGAAGCCTCTCACCCTTAGAAGTCCATGCAATACCCCTGACCTTTCATATCTGTAAACAGTACCGAGTTCTGCAAACCTTAGAGGCATCTCTCTGTAACTTCTCAATTGACTTTTATAAACACTTATGTGGAATGGACAATTCATTGGTTTAAGCTCATAAAGTATACCCTCTATCTCCATTGGTGCGTACATGTTTTCTCTGTAATAATCGAGATGACCGCTCCTCTGCCAGAGGTCAAGCCTTGCTATATGAGGTGTGTAAAGAAGTTTATAATCTGCCTTCAGGTGTTCATCCCTCCAGAAATCCTCTATGAGTTTTCTAACAATAGCTCCATTGGGATGCCAGAGTATCAATCCTGGACCAATCTCTTCATTAATGCTGAAGAGGTCAAGCTCCTTTCCAAGTCTCCTGTGATCCCTCCTTTTTACCTCTTCCAAGAAGTTAAGATATTCATTAAGTTCCTTTTCGCTGAAAAAGGCTGTCCCGTAAATCCTCTGGAGCATCTTGTTCCTCTCATCTCCTCTCCAGTAGGCACCCGCTATGCTCAAAAGTTTAAAGGCTCTTATGACACCTGAAGATGGTACATGAGGACCTCTACAAAGGTCAACGAAATCTCCTTCCTCATATACTGTAACCTCCTCATCGGGTATATCTCTAAGAAGCTCTATCTTATAGGGCTCATTGAGTTTTTCAAAAAGCTTCAGGGCCTCTTCTTTTTTGAGAACCTTTCTCACAAATGGTCTATTTTCCTTGATTATTTTCCGCATTTCATCTTCTATCCTTGAAAGGTCTTCCGGAGTAAGAGGCCTTTCAATATCGAAGTCGTAATAGAATCCATTATCTATGGCAGGGCCTATTGCAATCTTTGCGTCAGGAAAGAGCCTTTTAACAGCATGAGCCATTACATGGGCTGTGCTGTGACGAAGAATTTCAAAAGATATCTCAAAAATTTTTTCTTTATTTTCTTCCATGACTTTTATTATCAAGTATTACTGGCTGTTATCTCAAAGATTCTTTCAACTGTTTTGTTGATTGCATCATCGATAACATCTATCTCATCCTCGCTGAATCTCTGCAGGACATACTCCTCTGGAGGAATCACTTGACTCCTTCCCACCCCTATCTTCAATCTCATAAAGTTCTCTCCTATTTCATCAATTATTGATTGAACTCCCCTATGTCCTCCTGATGAACCCTTCTTTTTAAATCTTATCTTACCTGGCGCCATGTCTATATCATCATGTATAACAAGGACCTTTTCAGAAGGGAGCTTAAAAAAATTACATACCTTTTTCACAGCGATACCACTTTGGTTCATATAAGTTAAAGGTTTAAGGAGGATCAGATCCCTGTCTTTAATAATAGCCCTTCCAAGAATATATAGATCGTATTCTTTAAGTTGAATCCCGAAGTCTCTACAGAGCCTGTCGATAACCATAAAACCGACATTATGCCTTGTAAACTCGTATTTCCTGCCAGGATTTCCGAGACCAACTACAAGCCACAATTACTTCTTACCCTCTTCTTCTGCCTCAG
>DAISHO010000167.1:0-4937 GCA_036822495.1 Thermodesulfovibrionales bacterium | reverse complement strand
TGCTGAGCACTCAACCAAAGGTCAACCGAGCGAATATGATAAAAATAATTCCTTGCATTAATATTAATAAATGCACAAAAAGGCAGCTACCAAGATCTGTCCATGGCAACTGCCTTTAAAATTATAGATTAAAAATCCAGTATTAACTTACTGTTTTGGAGGTATCTCTACAAAACTTCCACCAAAATATGTATAAATAAGCTTACCCTCGTCCATCAACTCTCTAAGGGCTTCTTTAACTTCCTGCCTGCTTGCACCTGTCTCCTCAGAGATCTTTTTCTCTATATCAGACTGTTTCAGCTTCTTTTTACCCATTGACTGCTCAACTAAACTGTAAATCTTTTGTTTCAGTTCTGCCTTATCCATCTCGCTCCTCCTTTTTATTCAGGAGGGGTGGAAGAAAAATTTCCACTCCCTCCTGATGATTAATTACCACTTAAAGGCTGCTGATGTCCTAAAGGTCTCTCTTGCAACAAGGAAGTCATCAATATGCTGATGAGTAAAGGGAAGACCTGTAAGTTTAAAGAACTTCTCCCAGCCAATCCTCTCTATCCATTCACCAACCCTCTCGTGCTTCTGGGCACCTTTTTCATAGGCATTGAGAATCTTCTTTACTGCATCCACGACCTCAGGCCACCTTGGAGGATTATTTTTAATAAATGGTACAACGAGTTTTGAGAACTTTGGCGGTGTCCTGAGGTTTCCAACCTTTCCACCAGCAACTATTG
This sequence comes from Thermodesulfovibrionales bacterium, assembly GCA_036822495.1. GTDB lineage: Bacteria > Nitrospirota > Thermodesulfovibrionia > Thermodesulfovibrionales > CALJEL01 > CALJEL01. The sequence continues at coordinate 4,209 of DAISHO010000167.1, read as the reverse complement.
CCACTCCATCGAATTCAGGGTCATGGATCTCCATAGGAGGGCAAACAGTAAAGCAGTTACCGCAATACATGCACTTGTCTTCTTTTATCTTTACACTCTTCTTTGCTGGATCAGGACTTATAGCACCTGTGGGGCAGGCTGCTATTGTAGATGGAATCTCACACATGTTGGGCACCTTCTCATGGTCGATCTTTGGGATCTTTCTGTGCACTGCCACAATAGCTATATCAGAGCAGTGAACGGCGCCACACATGTTTGTGCAGCAGGCAACAGCAAGCCTCACCCTGTTTGCAAGCTCCTTCTTTGTAAAGTAATCAGCAAACTCATCCATTAGGACCTTTACAAGACCAGAGGCATCAGTTGCTGCAGAATGGCAGTGAATCCATCCCTGAGTATGAACGATGTTAGAAACCCTGTAGCCAATTCCACCCATCATATAGCCCTTCTTCTTGAGTTCCTCTTTAAGAGGATTAAGATTCTTCTCATCAGAAACGAGAAACTCTATGTTATTCCTTGTGGTAAATCTGAGGTAACCACCACAATACTTTGCTGCTATGTCTGCTATGTCTCTCAGGGTATCTGTGCTTAAGAGTCTTGGAGAAGCTACCCTTACTGACCATATCTTATCGCCACTATTAGCCACATGAACCATAACACCTGGTTCAAGAACCTCATGGTATTTCCAGTTGCCATAGTTTTTCTGAATTACAGGTGGTAAAAAGTCCTTATAGTGAGGCGGTCCGATATCTGTTCTTCTCTGTGGTGCTGACATTTTGTCCTCCTTTTATTAAAAAATTTTTTAAAGCTGGGAATTCGGAACAAGCTCTTCTTCCTTCCAGAAGAAGAAAGGATCCCTTCTTGGCTCCTTGACCATCCTTGGGTCTGGCTCAAGGCCAACATATTCAAGGAAATCCCTCATACCACGCCTTATAATCAGCTCACCGATCCTTTCTCTATTCTTTCCGTATTCGTCCCAGTATTCCCAGACCTTTCTGGTAAATTCCTTAAGCTCTGTATAGGGGGGCTCCATCTTCATAAAGGGGATAATTACCCATGAAAGGGTAGCACCTATAACAAAGGGCGCCTTGCTTCCAATCAAGATGGTGGCTCCTTTTTCACCAGTTGGCTTTAAAGCCTTTGTCATCTTGGCAATACAGTGCATGCACCTTGAGCAGTCCTCATCATTTATCTTAAGGGTCTTTCCATCATAACTCATACACTTTGTAGGACATCTGTCAATAATCTCCTCCTGTATATTCATGCCATTCTTTTCATACCACTTTACAGCATCCTGATCAATAGCAATCTTACCTTTCCATGTTCCGATTATTGAACAGTCTGCCCTTGCAATGGAGGCAATACAGTCCACAGCACATCCAGCAACCTTAAATTTAAACTTATAAGGGAAGGCAGGTCTGTGAAGCTCATCCTGGAATTCCTGTGTAATGCTATAGGTTATATCAAGGGTATCGATATTTGACCATTCACATCTTGCTGGTCCAACACAACAGCTTGGTGTTCTCATGGCGGAACCGGAACCACCAAGGTCCCAACCCCGAGAAGAGAATTCAGCAAAAACAGGCTCGAGGTTTTCAGTATTAGTTCCTAAAAGGATTATATCACCGGTAGAGCCGTGGAAGTTTGTAAGACCACTTCCATATTTGTCCCAGATGTCACACATCATTTTAATGGCATCAGAGGTGTAGAAAAAGCCTGCAATGGAGTTGATTCTTACTGTATGGAAGTTTGCAACATTAGGAAACTTATCAGGAAGGGACGAATATCTACCTATAACACCAGAGCCATATCCTCTAACACCAACGATTCCACCATGCTTCCAGTAACCTCTTTTGTCTTCATAAGACTTCTCAAGCTGGGCAAGTTCATCCTTTGCCATGGGATTCTTCTTTGCGGCCTTCTTAATCTCTGTTACAAAGCTCGGCCACGGACCCTTTTCGAGTTCATCAAGTAAGGGTGTTTTTGGCAGTTCACTCATGACACTCCTCCTTTTTCTTATATTTTAAGCTGGCTCAGGCTCAGCTGAAGATTTTCTGAAACATACAAAGCTACTATATGTGAGAGCCTCTGGTCAAATTAAAAAATTTAATCTATAAATCATTTTTATTTATTATCTAAATCAATGATTACAGCATCTTCATCACATTCAGGAAACTTAGGGCATCTTAGGCAATCCCCCCATATCTTCTGAGGTAGCTCTGTTTTTTCAGCCTTTCTGAAACCACTTTTTTCAAAAAACTCTGGATGGTATGTAAGGGCAAAAACCCGCTTTATCCCAAGCCTTCTTGCTTCATCAAGGCATCGCCTCAGAAGCCTCCTTCCAATGCCTTTTTTCTGAAATTCTCTCTTTACGGCCAGGGACCTTATCTCTGCAAGGTCCTCCCACAGTATATGGAGGGCACAGAGTCCTATTATCTCACCTTTGTTTTCGCATATATAAAAGTCCCTTATATTTTCATAGAGCTCATTGAGGGACCTTGGAAGCATCTCCTCCCTTTTTGCAAACTCATTAATCAGCTTCTGCATCTGCCTTACATCAACTATTGTGGACTTTCTTATTTTCAATGTACTCAATCCCTTTATTAATGAGTCTTTTATTTATATCTATAAGCTTTTTTCTTGATGAAGGAACGGTCTCCTCAATGGTCCTGTAAACCGCCTCTTGCTCAAGCAAATTTATAGCAGAAATAAAGGCACCGAGCATCACCATATTTGCTCCTCTGGGATTTCCATCAGAGGCAGCAATCTCTGTGGCAGGGACATTAAAGACCTTAGATGCGGAAGAGAGTTTATCCTCAATCTCAGGTGGCAAAACTGTAATAGTTGAGGAATCATAAAAGAGTATACCTTTTTGTTTAAGCCTGGGAAGGAATTTTTTCAGTGATGCCTCATTGAATACAATAAGTATATCTATTTCACTTACAACAGGAGAACCTACAAGCTCCTCAGATATAACAACAGTGCAGTTTGCCGTTCCACCCCTCATCTCTGCTCCATAGGATGGAAACCATGTAACCTCCCTGCCAGAAACCATTGCAGCATGGGCAATGGTCTTACCCAAAAAGAGTATCCCCTGACCACCAAAACCCGCAATTACAATACCTGTTTCTTTCATCTTAGGGCCTTCAGTACCTTCTCTATCTGTGACCTGTGATGTTCTATTATATCCTGTGGCGTTCCCCACGAGGCTGACTTGCTGGCAAGTCGCTCAACAATCTTAAAGAGGTCTTCCTTTGTTGGATTCTCAAAGGAACCACCTATTTCCTTAAATACCAGTCTTAAGGCATTCGTTACACTATCGAGGATCTCTTCATCAGTAACCTTCCTCCCAAGGCTCTCCTTTACCCTTGCAAAGGTCTCCTTCTGCGCCTCAAAAAAGCATTTTATTATAATGTCCCTTGCCTTAACTGGATTGAGACCCTGAAGGTCATCATCACTCACAAACCATCTCTTAAATCTTTCCATAGAAACTCCTCCTACTTATCAAGGTCATCCTTTAGTATACCGGGTTTATAATATCCTGTCATAACATCCTTTACCCATCTCTTTGCATCAGAGGGGTTCATGCCCCAGTCTGTTGGACAGGGTGAAAGAATCTCGACAAAGCTAAAGCCCCTGTTTTCTATCTGGTTCTGAAAGGCCCTGAGGATATAATCTCTGGTCTTTTTGATATTCCCAACAGAATCAAGCACCCCCCTTGCAACAAATCTCACACCATCAAGGGTGGCAAGGATCTCTGAAACCCTGATGGGATAGCCATGTCTTAATTTATCCCTTCCCGATGGGGTTGTGGATGTCCTCTGTCCAATTAGTGTTGTCGGAGCCATCTGTCCACCTGTCATGCCGTAGGTGGCATTGTTGATAAATATAACAGTAATATTTTCTCCCCTCGCCCCTGCATGGATAATCTCCGCCATTCCTATAGAAGCAAGGTCCCCATCTCCTTGATAGGAGAATATTATCCTGTCTGGCATCACCCTCTTGAGACCTGTTGCAACTGCTGGAGGTCTTCCATGGGCTGCCTCTATTACATCAAAATCAAAATAGTCATAGGCAAAAACAGCACAACCAACAGGAGCTATCCCCACAACCTTTTCCCTGATGCCAAGTCTGTCTATACACTCAGCAACGAGCCTGTGGGCAATGCTGTGACCACATCCAGGACAATATCTGAAAGGAACTTCCTTGAGA
>DAISHO010000166.1:0-4939 GCA_036822495.1 Thermodesulfovibrionales bacterium | reverse complement strand
TTAGGGGGTCATTTTTATATGCCGATGGGGGGTCAAATGTATTTTACGATCTACACCTTGTTTAAGATTTGGTATAGGACTTATTCTTTTCGATAAGAATAATCCTCAAAATCCAAATTTTGAAATAAGAACTAGGGCTACAAAAAGTGAACCAGACTATTTTTATGTGAATGAATATTTGAGAAGATTGGGTGAAGAGTCTAAGAAATTGTTTTAGAAAGAATTTGCCGCCAAGCTCGGCAGAACCGAGCAATCCCGCAGAGCGGGATTAGAAAAACTTGAAATCGTCCTTTCCGCTTCCGCTTTTTGGCGAGGCGGGCGGAGGGGGGTGGGGAGAGATTTTGCCCGACGAGCCTATTAATAAAATCGGATTTTTTCAAATATACACAGCTTAATGGGCTCCGTGAATGAGTACTGGCAAACACCTCACACAGACTATCTTTTCTTTTCCTTCATGATAACAGGGTAGATAGACCATCCCAGGATTATCTGTTCCGCAAACAAAACATTTAAGTTCTATAACTGTTTCTTTCGCCACCTTTTATTCCTCCAGTGCATTTATTTCATCCACTATCTTCTGTGGATCCATATTGTGCATCATGGCACCAAAAGAGATAGATTCAAGTTTTATCCCCGGACAGGTAAAACAACCATTACCAAAATACTTCTCTATCACCGCCTTTGCTCCAGGGATATCTTTTATCACATCTCCTATTATAGAATCCTTTGTAACCTTTTTTTTCTCTCCTACCATTTTTGCAACCTCCTTAATTTTTCTCACACTCCGTGTGAGTGTTTATAAAATTAGTTTACTCTCCAGATGAGATTATAACCATGATATAAATCATAAGAACAGGGAGTAAGGTTAGACTCCTCCCTAACCCCTACCACGCTTGCTTCCGCCTGTTGCCTATAAGGGCTTGCTGTAATATGTTATAATCATTAAGGCTTTGCCTGACAAATACCAATAAAAAAGGAGTTAAGATGAAAAAGTCAACAATTATAGGCATTACGATTATAGTGGTAACAGTATTGACAATGATATTTTCAGGATGTAATAAGAAGTCTTCTGGTCCGGTTATTGCAAAGGTTAATGAAACAGTAATTACAAAAGAAGATGTAACAAGAAAACTCGAAACCCTACCACCTTACGCCCTCCAGTTCTTTCAGGGCAGTGAAGGAATGAAGAAGCTTGTGGATGAGCTTATAAAGACAGAGATCCTTTATGCAGAGGCAAAGAAAAAAGGGTATGATAGAGATAAAGAGTACCAGCAGCAGGTGGATGAATTTAAAAAAGAATACCAGACACAGCTTGAAAGGCTTCAGAAGGAATATAAGTCAAGGGTTGAAGAATTTCAGAAGATTGCTGCCATAAGGCTTCTCCTGAAAAATGAGCTTTCTAAAAACATTGAAGTAAGTGATAAAGAGGTCAGGGAGTTTTATGAAAAGAATAAGAATTCTCTAAAACAGGGTGGCAAGGTTGTTGAATTCGAGACAATTAAAGACAAAATAAGGGAATCGATTCTTGAAAACAAACAGGCAGAGGCCTTCAATAAATATGTTGATGAACTCCAGAAACAGTATAAGATTACTATAAATGAAAAAGAGCTTGAGTCCCTCAGCCAGTCACAGAAAGGGACAGGCCATCCTCAATAGAATAGGCTTAAGGCAAATCAGGCTATAGGCTTCAGGCTTTAGGATGAGGGATAGCGTGGAGGGATTAGGGTGTAGGGAGGATCTAACCCCTACTTCCTAACCCCTGTATAATAAGCAATAGGTGACGGAACACTAATTGCTGATTGGTATTCTATAGGCGCAGTATCTATTGCCTTCAGAGGCGCAGGAGAGCCTCTCCACTCCATTGCCAAGGAGCTCTCTGTAAAGCTCAAGCTCATATCTACAGGCCTCTTTATAATTACTTGAGACAGCAGAGATAGGGCAATTATACTGTATAAGTTCTATTTCATGAGGCCTTTCAAGGAGATCTATTAAATAACCATCCTTTTTTAATGAGGTAACAAAGAGAGAAATTTTTGTCTTAAAATTCTTTGCATCTTTAAGGATCAGGCTTTTCTGCGCAAAGAGCCTCTCCTTTCTTCTCCTGAAGATCTGCTCAATCTTTTTTCTTCCATCTGTTTCTTCTATATCCTCAAGGGTCTCAAGGATAAATTTTTTATAACTGTCAGGGAAGAGTTCCTCTGACTTCTTTGTAAGAGTGTAGATATATCCAGGTCTTCCAACCCCTTTTCTCCTCGTATGGTAGGTAACATATCCATTCCTTTCAAGATTCAATATATGCTGTCTTACGCCAATGGTGGTGATATTCAGGGCATTACTCATCTCCTCAATGGACATCTCTCCGTTCTTTTTCAAAAGGATGAGAATCTTCCATACTGTGGAATTTTCAAGCCTCTGAAGCATATAAAAGGATAGCATATTTTTTATATGGAGTAAAGTAGAAAAATTGGGGGCTCTCCCTAATTTTTACGATAGCGGATAGCGTTGAGCGTATTTTTTTTCTTTGGAGTGCGAAAGTATTAGCAGGGCATGTTATAATAAACAACATTATGAAAAAGGTTCTCATGAAAGGGAATGAGGCCTGTGCTGAGGCTGCTATACAGGCTGGTTGCAGATTTTATGCTGGCTATCCTATTACACCCCAGAACGAGATACCTGAATATATGTCCTGGAGGATGCCTGAGGTTGGCGGAGTATTTATTCAGGCTGAGAGTGAGCTTGCAGCAATAAACATGGTATATGGTGCTTCTGCAGCAGGCGCCAGGGCAATGACCTCATCATCAAGCCCTGGGATTAGTCTTAAGCAGGAAGGCATATCCTATCTTGCGGGTGCTGAACTTCCAGCAGTAATAGTGAATATGCAGAGAGGTGGCCCGGGGCTTGGTAATATATCAGGGAGTCAGGCAGATTATTTTCAGGCTGTAAAGGGTGGAGGCCATGGTGATTATAGATTGATTGTCTTTGCACCCTTCAGCGTTCAGGAGCTCTGGGACCTCACCATGCTTGCCTTTGATAAGGCTGATGAATACAGAAATCCTGTTATGATTCTTGGCGATGGCGTATTAGGTCAGATGATGGAGCCCCTTTACCAGAGACCCTATGAACCACCAGACAACCTTCCACCAAAGAACTGGGCTGTTACAGGAGCAAAAGGCAGGGCACCAAATGTGATAAAGTCTCTTTACATGGGTGAAGGAGAGCTTGAGAGGAGGAATTATATCCTTCAGGCAAAGTATAAAAGAATTAAGGAAAGAGAGGTAAGGTTTGAAGAGTACCTGACTGAGGATGCAGAGATTATTGTTGTTGCCTTTGGAATAGCTGCAAGGGTATGTCTCTCTGCGGTGAGAAGGCTTAGAGAGGACGGTGTCAGGGCAGGTCTTTTTAGACCAATAACCCTCTGGCCTTTTCCTGAAGAGAGGCTCAAAGAGCTTTCCAGCCTTATAAAGAGATTTCTTGTCGTTGAGCTTAATGCAGGTCAGATGGTAGAAGATGTGAGGCTCTCTGTTAATGATGCTGAAGTCCTCTTTTATGGAAGACCAGGGGGTGCATTAATAAATCCAGAGGAGATAAGAAATAAGGTTTTAGAGATAAAGAATGCCCAGAGGGCTACTATAACTGTTACTTTTGCCACCAAGCAGGTACCATGAAGATCGTCCTTGTTTCACCACCCTTTGGCAAAGGCGGACAGAAGTCAAAGGGCCTTCCAATAGCTCCACCTGTCCTTGAATATCTTACAGGCCTCACCTATTCCGTAAGACCTGATACAAAGGTTGAACTCATTGATGCCAATAAAGAGCCTTTTGATCCTGAAAATATAGAAGCAGACCTCATTGGTTTTACAGTCCTAACCCCTCAGGCTCCATGGGTTTACAGGATGGCAGATAGGTTAAGGACCCTCGGTAAAAAGGTAGTCCTCGGCGGGATTCATGTAACAGCCCTTCCTGATGAGGCTAAACCCCATGCAGATGCTATTGTCCTCGGTGAGGCAGAAAATGTCTGGAAAGAGGTTCTTGAGGATACCCAGAGAGGTAAACTCAAACCTGTTTATAATGGAGGTTTTCCAGAGCTAAAGGGTCTTCCCAGGCCAGTTACGAGCTTATGGAGGACGAGATATGTCTATGGTTATTTCCAGACATCCAGAGGTTGCCCTTATAGATGTACCTTCTGCTCTGTTCATAAATTCTTTGGAGGAAGGGTAAGGATAAGGCCTATTGATGAGGTTATTGAAGAGGTTGCATCAAGCAAATACAGGCTCTTCTGGGGTATTGATGACAATATCTGGGGAGTGAATATCAATCACACAATCGAGTTATACAGGGAGATGTCAAAGAGCATAAAAGGAAAATGGTGGTTTGGCTCAGGGGACCTTGTATCCGTTGAACATCCAAGGGCTGATGAGTTATTGAAGTATGCCCGCTCTGCGGGACTGACAGCTGTGCTTGTTGGTTGGGAGTCTAATAATCTGAGAAGCCTTGAAGAATATAAGGCTACATCAAAGCAGGCAAAAAAGAGAAGGGATGCCATAAAGAAGATTCGTGACCATGGTATAGAGGTGATGCTCTTTATCATGGTTGGTGGAAGACAGGATGTAAGAGAAGACTTTGAAGGGATACTGAAACTCTGTGATGAACTGAAGGTCTCTGCCCATCCTGTAATGACAACGCCATTTCCTGGCACGGAGTTATATGAGCAATACAGGGACTACATATTCCCTGGCCTTGAATGGGACTTCTTTGATGGAAATCATGCTGTTTATGAACATCCGACAATGAGCCCTCAGGAAAGGGAGGAGCTTCTTATTGACCTCAGGGCACAGCTCTTTACACTTCCACGGATTATTTCAAGGATATTCCAGATATCCTGGAGGGGCTTCCCCATGAGCCACATCACATCATGGATGATTCAGTATCCTCAGGGAAGG
>DAISHO010000165.1:0-4967 GCA_036822495.1 Thermodesulfovibrionales bacterium | reverse complement strand
ACCTCGGTGGCTGTGAGACCTGCCTTTCCTGATTTATAAAGTCTATTTATTGGATGGTCTATTATGTAGCCTTCTGGAGCTTTTATATTAATCCTTACTGTATCTCCTATAGCTCTATCATGGCAACTTAAACACATCAATATTCTAAGAGATGGGGTCTCTGTTGCTTCTTTAGTAAATCCACTTAATATAAAAAATCTGACCTCACCGCTTTTCTTATCCCATAAGGGTATTTGAGGAGACCCACTATGAGGGATATGACAGAAGGTGCATAAAAGATATGGATTATCAGAATAAATTTGGGTTTCATCTCTAGTGAGGTCATGAGGTGTTCCACTGAGCCCTGCCTCAGAGGATGTAGAAATTGCTATCAAAGCAATTACTATAAAAATAGTTTTTTTCATCATTTAACACTGTCTGATTTTATATACTTGAATATATAAATATCACCGAGCTGATCGACTATATATATTCTGTCAGATTTATCTATTGCTATGCCAGCTGGCAGACCCAAAATGCTTTTCTCTCCATCATTGCCGAAGAACAGTAATAGATTGGCGTTACGATCAAATATCTGAACATTTTGGAATAGATTATCAGTAATATAGATATTACCATCAGAATCCATGGCAATGCCCTTTGGTCTTGAAAAAGAACCAGGGGCATCTCCTGGATAGCCTATTTCCTTTAGATACCTGCCATCTTTATCCAGAATTTGAATTCTAAAATTACCGGTATCCACAATGTAAATATTTCCGTTATCATCAGTCATAATATCTGTGGGGAAATTAAACCTTTCCTTTTTCGCAATACCCCTTGAGCCAATATTCTTTAATGGTTTATAGTTGACCAGAGAATAAACCCTCACCATGTGGCCTTTGGTATCCACAACATATATAAGGCCTTCCTTTTCATTAATTGCAATACCACATGGTCTGATAAGAGATGGATCACTGATAACATTAAGAAGCTCGCCTTTCAGAGAATATACAAATATCTTTGCAAGCTCTCCATCAGAAATAAAGAGTCTTCCATCACCTGTTAAAGCGATACCGAGTGGAGATTTAAGTTCATTTCTTCCTATGATATTGTAGGTTTTATTGATGATGTCAAAGGATACGACCCTGCCTCTGCATGTAACATATATCTGCCCATCTATTGCTACTATGTCGTAAGGACTATCAAGTAATTTTTTAAGATCTAAATTTTTAAATAATTCTTTTATCGAACCAGAAAATTGGATCTTTGTCACCTCAGGAGCTTTAGGCCAGGATAAAGTCCCTGAGGTATTAATAGGAAAGGCCTCTTGATAGGACAGGCTTATGAGAAAGATAAAAGGCAGGATCCCTTTACTCAGGTATTTCATATTTACTATTTTATATTAACAGGAATTTAAAATCAAATCATTAAGACATTTTATAAAATAATATTTAAATAAACTAACTCTTAATTTAAAAGAATATCGACTTGACCTTTGAGATGCTTAATAAATATAATTTCCATAGATGGAAAAGCTCATCTTAAGATATAGCTTCCTTAGCATGATGATTTCTTTTATTATTTTTTTTACCCCTCTTGCTCTTTTCTCTTTGCAGATGCCTGATGGTGAAAAGGAAACAGGTGAGGAAGGTTTTACCATTGATGGCTATATGCTTGGCAGATATATATATAAAAATGCTGCGGATGAAACTGATCAGGACATCTATGGTGAACTCCGTTTAGAGGTTCAGAGCTCGGGTAAGGCCTATGAGCTCCATTTACTCAGTGCTATTAAACAGGATATAGATGGCAACAGAGAGAGGAGATACTTTTACCCATTAGAGGACATAGGAGACGCCTACAGTGCAACTACCCTGGGATATGTCTATGAGGCCTATATCGCAGTAAATGGTCCTGTGAAGAGTGTTCCTCAAATTCGTATTGGAAGGCAAACAGGTCCAGGGGATGAGGCTATATTCTTTGATGGAATAGGAGCAGAGATAACCCCTCTTGATGGCCTTAAATTAACAGGCTATGGTGGTGCAGCAACCCACTTCTTTGAGATAGAAAGTAACTGGGCATCTGATTGGTTGGGTGGCTTAAGTATTAATTTTTCTCCTTTCAGAGATACAAATCTGAATCTTGATTATCTCTATTTAAAGGATAAAAGGAATATCTTTTCAAGTGATGACAGTGATGACCACCTCACCTCTATTAAGATATGGCAACAATTCAATCCATTCATGAAGGCAATGGTAAAATTAAGATATATAGACTCTGATGCCAGAGACCTTTCCATAAGGGCAGTGAAGACATTTCCCGAAGCTCAGCTGGAGGTTACGGGAAATTATCTTAGGCAGCTCAGCACACAGAAAGAGCTTTCCCATGAGCTTTCTCAGTATTATGATGTGATGGGAGAGTCAAAACCATATGAGACCTATGACCTGAGGATACGTAAATTATTTGGGGAGAGATTTTCAATAGACATCGGCTATTTTGAAAGAAGGCTCGTAGAGGCGCAAGATGAGGGACCTTTTAATAGAGAATATAAAAGGATGATACTAACAGGAGAAATAAATGATCTTCTGGTCGAAGATCTTACATTTTCTGTTACCGGTGAACTCTGGGAGACAGATAATAGAGAATTTAAATCTGCTGGTTTTGATGTAGGTTATAAAATTAAAAAATCAAAAATAAATATCGGAAGCTATTACAGCCTTTATAAATATGACTATTATATAGAGCTCGGTGAAAGGGAAGATGTCAGGACATATTATGTACGGCTCAAGATGCCATTTGGCAAAAACCTTTCAATGGATGCTGGTCTTGAATATGAAGATAGTATAGAGGATTATAAGATTATGAAGATAGGGATGAGATATGATTTTTAAAAATAAGTTGTTATGGGTGGTTCTTTTATTGTATGTGTCAGGTTTGGCTTTTGCTACAGCACAGGACAACCCCCCGGGGAAAATACCTTTCCCTAAACCAGACTCACATCGTGGCAATTGGATAGAATTTCATGGTGCATCAGCCAATCTTAATCTTCAGGATGGAGTCAGGACTTGTCTGGTATGCCATAAAAAGGGTGATTGTATTGAATGTCACAATCTAAGGCCTCCGCGTGACCATACAAACACTTGGCGAACACTGAGTCATGGTTTCATGGCAGAGGGCAACAGGGATAGATGTCTTAACTGTCATAAACAGGATTACTGTGTAAGATGTCATAATGAGACTGCACCTCGTTCTCATAGAGGGAACTGGCTCAATAGACACTGTCAATGGTGCCATTTTGGGTCTGGGTTCAGACCTGCTGAAGGTTGTGGGGTCTGTCATAGGCTGGCGCCACACACATCAGCTCCTCATCCTGTAAGTTCAGGACTGAATTGCTGGCAATGTCATAGATGAAAATGAAGAGGTTAAGTTTATTAATCCTTACAATTTTATCAATTCTTTCAGCGTGTGGCAGGGAGCCCGGGTCTGATTCTCTATCATCCCATGGAGGGTATCAACCTGTAGGGATTGGTGAGTGTATGAGGTGCCACTCATCAACATTGAATCCTCTTATCACAAATGGGGCGGGGAGAGATGGTAAGCACATAAGGCATGTTTCGGAGATAGGGCTTTCCTGCACAAAATGTCATTTAAATTATAAAGATAATCCCAGCCACATGAATGGAAGACTTGACACAGGTGATCCTGCTGTATTAATAGTATTTTTTGATCCGGTCAATGCATCAGGTGAGTGGATAAATGACACAGGGCCAAAGACAGGGAGCTGTACCTCTACAGCATGTCACGGGCCTGATACAGTTGACTGGTATTCAACTGCGGGATGGACTACACCTGCCTGTTCTATCTGTCACTCTGCACCGACCTTTAATCGAAGGCAGATAATGGGTAGTGGAGGTGATTTTGCCCTCAATCCTTCGATAAAATCCCATCATATAACATCTGCAGGTGACCCATTACCAGAGCAATGTCTTGTATGTCATGACCTTTCACATCACACAGCTGGCATGGTAATTTTGAAGAATGCAGATACAGGTTCTCAGATTTATTATACAGCTCCGCAGAGTCTTGAGCCCTTCTGTCTGAGCTGTCATGACACAGATGGTGCAGGTGGGAATATGTCTCCATTTAATGATGGAAGTATCCTTGGACAGGTCCCTTATAAGATGAGTGCAGAGATAAAGACCCACTGGAATAAGACATATGGCCACAGGAGGGCAGGACTTACCTGTTTTGGAAACGGCACTCCAGCTACAGGATGCCACAGCAATGGTCATGGTTCAATATATGTGGGGGTGCTCTCTAAAAATATGACCCTCCCTCTTGATGACTGGAACTGGTTTACTCCACCGGACAATGAGTTTTATTATGAGCTTTGCTTTAATTGTCATCAGAATTATCCCGGCTATACCAAAGAAGATATTCTTGGTGCAAAGCAGGGTGGAAATTATGACCTTGAACACCAGAGCTGGGGTGCGACCACACCTTATTATATCCCTGCAATACAGACAAGATTCAGGGATAAAAACAATCAGGGTTCTGGTAAAACCTATGATGACCCATCCTTCTGGTTTTCATATTTTAATCTTCATTTCTTCCATATTCAGGGAGGCTGGTGGCTCTACAGGGATACTCATGATTCATCCATATCCTGCATAGCCTGTCATAATGTCCATGGTTCAAATACCCGCTGGGGATGGCTCTACGATACCATGCAGTATAATCATTATTTATCTGGTGGTGATGAATACGGTACTATGGATGCCCCTGATTATTCAATATTAAGCCAGTTTCCAACAAGTTGTGCCTTTAACTGCCATTCTATTCAGGGCAAGACCTATAACTGGTTTGAACCCTCTGGTGAATAGAAATAAAGGAGGGATACTCAATACCCTTGGCAGAGGAAAAGGAAATAAGTGTGGTATATATGCTCCACTTAATTTAAACCTCTATAGCTATACCCATCAAAATCC
>DAISHO010000164.1:0-4976 GCA_036822495.1 Thermodesulfovibrionales bacterium | reverse complement strand
TGATGGAGACAGTATCCCAGAGATACTCCTTGCTTGCCAGTATGATACAGGCACAGTAGTAAAGATCCTTAATGCTGATGGCAATCTCATTACAGAATTCCTTACTGGTTCTAACCTCAAGGACTACATTACTGCTGGTGACCTTGATGAGGACGGAATAGCAGAGATTATAATCGGAGATGGCCCTGCAGCTCACAAAAAGTCAATAAAGGTATTCAATCCTCAAGGTGAACTTATCAATAGCTTTGATGCCTTTGAGGATTCCTTTGGTGTAAGGGTATCAACAGGAAGGTTACAATAAAGGGGGTTATGGGTATGATGCGAAGGCTTATAAAAACATCACTTTTAATAGCATTTATCCTTCTGCCAGTTGCAGGTCTCTGCCTTGACCAGCCCCACCATCCAGGAGGCTCTCAGAGTGTTAATTGCGGTAACTGTCACTGGCTATCGAGTAGTGCAAATCCACCCTGGTCAGGCCAGACAAAGCCTACAGGCTGGAGTGATGCAGACTGGACAATCAATAACCAGCGTTGCTGGGTGTGCCATTCTGGAAGTAATCCAAGCATACCTCAGGCAAACATCCACTCTGCCACAACCACATCAACGCAGTACTGGAGTGGCTCTTGGACAACAGAGTGTGTATCATGCCATAACCCCCATCAACAGAGGCAGTGGTATGCCTGGAAGGCTAATTCTAACCTCTATCTTGCCACTGGTGCCTTTACTGTCTCAGGGGTCGGTTCTTATGACTCAGTTAATAACAGGACCCTTATAACCCTTTCATCTCCACTAAGTTCAGAATATCAGGATTATTACTTTATACCAGATAAGAATTATCCCTTCTTTTATAAGATCATCTCAACAACGCAGAACCAGACCCAATTCTATGTACGCGGTCAGGTAAATACAACCTATGTTAAGGGTAATGGCTTTGGCATTATCTATGGAATGAATATAAAGGACTCCCTTACCTTCACTAATCCTGGTGGTCAGATCCTCACTGCTTCTATAAAGCTCTTCAGACCAGGCTATGGCGTTACAGGCGGATTTATTGATACAACTAACTATTCATCAAGCCTCTGCCAGGCCTGCCATACCCAGACAGCAAACTTTACAAGAACAAATCCCAATCACGGCACAACCATTAATACTGGTGACTCCTGTCTCAATCCCGCAAGTGGTTGCCATCAGGAGCATCCGCAGGGCTTCCAGATAGCAGGTGCAAAGTGTGGTGTATGCCATGGAGTGCCTCCAAGCTACTATAATTCATCAGCAGACCACAACCTTGTAAAGAAGATAAAGATAAATGGTGTTGAATACGACACATATACAGGTGTAACTACACCAGGTGCCCATGTAAAACACAGCCAGACAAGTGCAATGCAATATTCAAAAAGGCAGGTGGGCTGTATGGAGTGCCACAATTCTGGCATGCAGCCTTCAGAATCTGATCCAACTATTGGTGACTATAAGATCCAGATAGGTATAAATGCCACTACTGTTGGTTATAAGAATGCAACCTATGATGGAAGAACCTCCTTGGCAAATGGTTTTACATACCAAGCAGGTCCAAATACAACAGTAACAAGAGGTGGTAGCCTTGCCTGTTCAAATGTCTATTGCCATGGCTCAACCATTGGCGGAACTAACCCAACCTGGACAGGAACAGTTACATGCGGAAGCTGCCACAAGGCAGATGCAACAAATCCGCCTACACTGGGTAGCCATGTTAAGCATGCAGGCAACGCCTCAACCATGCAGTCAGCAGTAGCCTGCTCTGTCTGTCATGGACACAGTGGAACCAACTCAGCAGTCCATGTAGATGGCTCTGCAACCTGGGCACTCAATACCGGTGACCCGAGGATTGGCTCAGGTGCAACCTATAGAAACGCCAATGCAGGTTCTGTTAATCCCGTTCCATCAAGCACATACGGTCAGTGCTCAAATCTCTACTGCCACAGCAATGCCAGTCCCCTTGGTGGAACAAATACCTTTAGCACTGTTACATGGGGTGGTGCAGCCATGGCCTGTAACTCCTGTCACTCTGCACCATCTGATGCATCTCCAACATGGTCTATTTCTCATACAAAGCATGTAAAGACCTATACACAATATACATGCAATCACTGCCATAGCACCGTGGCTTCAAACAATACAACTATTGCAGATAAGACATTACATGTGGATGCCCAGAAGGAGGTCGCCTTCAATTCCTTTAACCCTTCAGCCAGTCCTTATGATTCTGTTAATCATCAGTGTTCAAACCTCTACTGTCATAGTAATGCCAGTCCCCTTGGTGGCACGAATGTCTATGTAACAGCTACATGGAATACGAGCCTTGACTGTGGTGGATGTCACAGAAAGGCAGATACCTCTTCAAACATGACAGGTGCTGGTACAACGGGTCTTTTGAGCAGTGCCCATGTAAAGCATGTGGCCTTTGATGAATATGGTAACTCAGGAAGAGGAACAAAACAAGTCACCTGTCAGTCCTGCCATATACTGTAGCAACAGGCAATTCAACCATTTCTAATTATGCAAACCATGTAAATGCCCAGAAGAATGTAGGTTTTGATACATCCTGGATAGGCGGTTCTCCATCCTATTCAGGCTCACCAAATTATCAGTGCACAAATGTCTATTGCCATAGCGATGGTCAGCCCCTTGGTTCAGCCTCTCCAACATATAAGACTGTTGCCTGGAACGCTGGTGCCCTCACATGTAATGGTTGCCATGCCTCAAGCCCTGCAACAAATGCCCATACAAAACATACAAGTGCTACTACCTACAACATGGGTTGTACCGAGTGCCACCAGTCTGTTGTGTCAGACAATGTAACCATATCCAGCAAGGTCCTCCATGTAAATAAAGTTAAGGAGGTTGCCTGGAAGACCGGTGGATACAATGCTGATGGAGGACCCTACTCATCACCCAATTGCACAAATATCTACTGCCATAGTCAGGGAACTGAGAATACCGCACCCTATTCAGCACCAAATACAAATGCCGCATGGAATGCCTCAGGTTTTACCTGTAAGAGCTGTCACGACTTTAATGCCTCTGCTACACCAGATACTATGTCAACAGGTGCCCATTCTAAGCATGTAAACAATGCCACTGTAATGGGTAAGAACTTTACATGCAGTGAATGCCACAATACAACCGTCTCTACAGGTGACAGCCCGATTACAGACTACTCAAAACATGTAAATAAAAAGGTCAACATAGCCTTTACAACCCTCAATACAGGTGCATCCTATGCAGGTCTTTCTGCACCTCTTGAGAAGACCCCTGGAACAGCCTATGGAACATGCTCAAATCTCTACTGCCATAGCTCTGGAAATATTGCAAGAGGCGCCACACCAACCTATAAGACCCCTTCCTGGGCTGACACCTTTACAAACCATTGTGACCAGTGTCATGGAAATGGTCTTGGAAAGAGCCATCCAGTTTATGCCTCAGGACCTGCTGGCTCAGCAACAGCAAACAGCCATGTTAAGCATGTAGAGACAGCAGGCCTCGGCTGTGAAAGATGCCATTACACAACAACACAGGATGGAACTAATATTGTCTCTGGTGGTGGAGCCCATCTGAACAAGGTTGAGGATGTAAGCTTTATAGCCAGTGTTGGTGGAACCTACAATGCAGACACCACCTGCTCATCCACCTACTGCCATGGCACAACCTCGCCCCAGTGGGGTGCAACAGGTGTTCTTAATTGTAGCTCCTGCCATCAGAGTATGGGTGCTGGAGGAACTGCCTCCTACAATGGAAAGCACGCAGTCCATTCAGATGTTGCCAATTACTATAACTTCTCCTGTGAGCAGTGTCATGAAGAAAATGGTACAGTCCACACAGGTGGCCCTGCAGGCACACCAAATACTGCAGAGATTGCCTTTACCCATGGCACAGGTACTGGTGCCTACAGGGGTAGTGCCCAGACAAACTATAAATACTACACCATGTACACAAACCCTTATACTGGTGGTGCTGTAACACCTTCTTATACACCAGGTGCCCTTCTTGGAACTGATGCAAATAACTCCAATATAACCTACTCAAATACAACATGTAATAATATATGGTGCCACAGCAATGCTGCACCTTACGGCGGAACAAATACCTATGCCTCTGTTACATGGTCCCAAACCCTTAACTGTGGCTCCTGCCATGCAAACACAGGAAGCTCTGCACCTCATACAAAGCATATTACTACCTACAGTTCTAATCCTAACTTTACCTGTAATTCCTGCCACAGCCTTGTGGCATCAAATAACACCACAATCTCAGACAGAACAAAACATGTGAATTCCCTGAAGGACATAAACTTTAATGCCTTTGCTAATTCTTCAGCTACCTGGAGCTCAGCAAGCCATCAGTGTACAAATACCTACTGCCATAGCCCTGGAACGAGCTTTATCTCTCCAACCCATTCTGGTCTCCTTTGGAGCGGAACCATAGCATCCTGTAGTGCCTGTCATGGAAATCCGCCGAATTATACAACGGGTTCACCAAAGGCAAATACCCATGTGGAGCATGTAAACAACAATGGAGCAACCTGTTACAACTGCCACGGCTCAACAGTCAATTCCTCAGGCTCTATAAGTGATTATTCAAAACATGTAAATAAGACCTATGACCTCCTTGGAGCAGGAACCTTTGCTGGAAATCCTGTGAGTTTTACTGTATCAGTTCAGGGTAATCCAACCACACCAACCCAGTGCTCCAATATCTCCTGTCATGGTGGAACAGGTGCTACCTGGGGCGCTATAAGCACACCCTGCCAGGACTGCCATCTTCTTAATCAGGCAGATGTGGATGACTTCACATTCCTTAATGGCACCAAGGCTGTTATATCACAGACAGAGTGGTTGAGCACAGGTCATGGTAAGACTTCTGGCACATATCCTGTATCAGGTAACCCAGCAGCCAATTTCGAGGCAGCCTCACCACAGCAGTGTTATTACTGCCATGAC
>DAISHO010000163.1:0-5015 GCA_036822495.1 Thermodesulfovibrionales bacterium | reverse complement strand
CTCTTGTTATCGAAACAAATCTTGAAGGTGTAAAGCTTTTGAGGCGTGGCAAGGTAAGCTTTAACTAGTGTTCTGAAATGATAAAAGCTCATTAAGCATCTCAGTTTCTTTCCCTCCAACCCTTGCTATGGGTTGTAACCTATATGAATGATATAAAAAGTTTAGCTCTTTGACAACCCAAAACAAAGTCGCAATGCAAAAACTAATTCACTTGTGTCTAACTCACTACTTTAGCTGATCTGAAACAGGGAGAGTCCCAATATTTGAATAAAGTGAAAATTGGCCCCTTCACCTGGGAGGTGCAAGTGTTTTTATAGTGGGGAAAGATTTATTGATGTAAAATGGTAGGAGATCAAAGAAGTGCCACCTGAATGGTTTTTACACACCTATTGACAAAAGCTCCTGTTCTGCCTCTGTAGTTGCCTTTGTATCTATAGGTCTGAATAAGGTTAAAAATAAGGTGGCTTTAATCTGAAGAAATCGGACTTTGTAAAGATATAGACTCCTTGAGAACCTCCAAAACCAGATACCTCCTTTCTTGGAAAGAGAAACCGCACAGAAAGGGACAGGATGAGGAGAACAGAACCTGTGACTATAAAAATAATACCTCTTTCACCCACCACATAAAATCTAACCCAGTATCTAAGGTCAGCAAAAATAAGACTCTTGTTATCAAATCTTATAGCCTCACCAGGCTTTATAATCTCCTTATTAAGAAGTTTAGAGCCCTTAAAGACCGAAATCTCAAAGGCTGGTTTTTTAATCTCAAGGGTCTTCAGAGGTCCTGCTGAAAGAGGGCCTGCCCGAAAAGGCGATTCTTCTTTCTCTTTGTCTAAGGAGAATCTATCATCGTAATCACTAAAAAAATAGACACGAAATCTATAATCTCCCATCTCAAAAGAATCCCTGTCTCCCTGAAGGACATTTAATTTAACATAGGCTCCATCGAGTTCCTTACCTTTATCATCTTTGAGAATGAAAAGGGGGGCTACATCTATCTTTTTAATTAAAAATGAGAGACCGTCTCTTTTATATGGCTTGTTTATCTCTATTAACCTCTCCGTGCCATCAATGAGAATCTTAACCTCAAGCCCTGTTGGCACAATTCCCTTATAGTACGCAGGATTAACAGAAAGGACAGTAAATGTAACACCTGGGATATCTCCCTTAAGAGGTCCTCTGATAATCCTGTATTCTCCAGTGAATGTCTCTCCTTCTGCAACATCTGCATAAGCCCTGAAGGATGTGTAAAAGGTCATTAGACCTCCTGCAAGGAGGACTACAAAACTCATATGAAAAAGGATTGTCATGAGGGGTGAATATCTGTTCTTAATGGCATAAAACCTACCATCCCATCTATGCACCCTATAACCTCTTTTAAGGAGTGTATCAAGGAGGTTATCAATAGATATATCCTCCAGCCTTGAGGCAGAACCTTGAAATATCTCCTCCTGAGATACAGACCCTTTAAAGACCTTTCTTAAGATAAGGGGTATCCGTGAACTCATAACAAAAAAGAGGTTCAGGAAAAAGATAATCCATAATATAACTGTAAAAGTTGAATTATAGATATCAGTAAGACCTAAGGATTCAAGTATCTGTAACAGATAGGGCTGCCTCGTCTTCCAGGCGAGATATTCACCCTTTCCAAGAAGCCTCTCCTGTGGTATTATCACACCGAGGCAAAAGACAATAACAAGGGCAATTATAATAAAGATGGTTAATCTAAAGGACTTTAAGAGCTTCAAGAGTTTCATATTCTTTATTGTTTATCAACTATTACTTCTCCACCAATCGATTAATCCCTTTAATGAAGAGTAATAGAAAAATAATTATTGAACCAACAAGGATCACCTTATTGCCTGGATAATGCATAATCCTTACAGTAAATATCTCTTTTATCTCTGGAAAAGAGACCCTAAACCCTTCAAATTCGAGCCCTTCATTTAATTTAACCAAGCCTTTTTTTATTGTAAGCTTTCCACGGGTAATCCTGAAAGAAAGGAAATCCCTTCCTTCAATCTTTATATAAAATCTATGGGGTAATGCAGGGCTTCTGAAGTAAAGATTCTCCAGGGTAAACCCTTCAGGTATAAGAAAGGCTGTATCAAGAATCTTCCCCTCGTTATCCTTTATTACAAACCTAGGTGAAAAGTCTCTTTTTACAGAAAAGAGATAACCGAAAAAGGCTCGTGGATAGAAACCATTTTTAGCTGGGATAATAAAAGACCTTTTCCCTTTTAAGACCTCTATATTATCTCCTTTAATAGATGCAGAAGTCTCATTAACTGAGGCAAACCTTCCTTTTTGTGAGATAACAAATCCCGAGACCATTCCCTCATCTGTAAGATTTGTTATTCCATCAGTTCTATAAAAATAATTCACTAAAAGACCAGAAATCACAAGAATAAACCAGACAGAAAAGACAGCACCCTTCCATCTACCCTTTTTTATCTCAAATATTGATCCAGAAATCCTGTTTATAAGAAGCAGACCTGTAAAAACAAGGGAAGGCCCACTACCAAAGACCTGCCAGAAAGGAATCTTAAAAATAATGATAAGAAAAGAGGTCATAACAACCTGGGTCATAAATAGACTCAGAAAGATTGTATAGGAACTCAAAAAGATGATTGAGTTAATAATAAAATTCATCCCTTTTCTCCGGTTCTTTGATATCAACAGGTATAACTTCAATTACGAGCCATCCAGTCTTCTGCCTTTTTAAGATATATCTAAAACCCTGACCAAAGCCTTTTATAGAGGACACTATCTTCCGTGAGGGATTCTTCTGGTATATATAATTCCATTCTTCATACACCTCCACCTCTGCAAGAAAAGGGCTTCTCATCTTTAACTTCATAAAGGTAAGGTCTGCCATATCGTATATAATAAGAAGACCCCTCGACCTTAAAAAATCAAGGTCCCTGTAAAGCTCATGCTTAAGAATTACTGAAGCAGGAAAGTCATCGAGCCTCAGGGTCTGTCCATCAGAGGCATAGAGGTCAGTAAGGATTTTATTGTAAAGGAGAACTGTCTGCCTCATAGAGGCCTCTTCCTCGGCACTGTTTAAAAGCCACTTTGCGTATTGTGCAAAATTTTCTGCTTCAAAAATAAAACCTGCTATTATATAAATCAATGAGAAAATTACTATAAGGATTAGAAATCTCTTTATCATCGGACCAATTTTTTATTATATCTCTTGCCACACTTTAAATATGTGGAGGCTCGATTTTACAAGGAGGTCAATCCCGAAATAGGTTATCACCATCAATGGAAAGGCAAGTATAAGGAGCCAGACAAACCTCCTTGCCCTCCATCCCATTGTAAGTCTGAGATGGATTATGAGTCCATACACAAGCCATGTCAGGAGGGACCAGGTCTCAACAGGGTCCCAGTTCCAATAATGACCCCAAAGGTTCTTTGCCCACATTGCACCAGAGGCAATCATGACTGCATCTGTTATGAAACCAAACAGGAGATACTTAAAGGCAAGTTCTTCAAGCCTTTCAGGTTCAGGGATCTTTTTCAAAAACTCTCCTCTCGAGTTCCCCGTTTTCATGATATATAAAACACCTAAACCAAGACATATACTGAAAGAACCAAAGGCAAGCCAGGCAAAAAGGACATGCACATAAAGCCAGATAGATCTTACAGCAGCTGCCATTGGTGCAAGTACAGGTTTGCTCATTATCCCGTATCCAAGAATGAGAAGACAAATGGGAAAAAGGGCAACTCCAGCTGTTCTTATACCCGTAAATCTAAGAGAACCCACTATATAAAAGGCCATAATAAACCACACTCCTCCAAGACTGCTTTCATAGGGTCCTGCAACGGGAAGGTTTCCAACAGCCTGCAGCCTGAAAAATACGGCAAGGGTGAGGCTTCCAAAAGCAAGGACTGAAATATAAAAGGAGGCATCCATTGCCTTTGCCTTTTTAAAAACAGTAGTATAAAGGCTCAAGACCGTAGAAAGGGCAAAAAGGACAATGGCTGTCCAGAAAAATACTGCCTCAATAGGTGCCATTAATATTCAAGGAGCCTCTGTCTTGTCTGGTTTTCAGTCCTTCCACCAGAATGCTGGGTACAAGAACCAAAATTGTCTGCAGCTCCTATAGTATAACAGGTTATCTGAGCTGTGCCTGTTTCTTCCCATGTGCTGTCTGTAACTGGAGTGGCTGCTCCTGGCCTGAAGAATCGCATGGCACCACCAGACATAAATCTGTATCTTTTTGTTATTCCTGCCTGTCCACCTGGAACATACTTTTCATTGGAGCCATGGATAGCACCAAAATCCATACCACCATGACAGGCAAGGCAGGGAAGATTTGATCCATATCCTGAATTACCATCACCTGTTGAACTACGGTTACCAAGATGTGTTGCTGTTGGATAGTCTGAATCTGTTGGGAGAGCAGGATTTTGGCACATGTCTGAATGGGGGAATTGGGAGTTGGAAGCATCGCCAGCAGAAGCATTCTGCGCGTATACATTCCTGTTATGGCATTTCACACAGACATTTGTGGCAGTCGTAACGACACCATTTGTGTATTTTGCATCATTTCCATTCATATCACTCAGGATATACCTTGTATTTACTGAGCCATGGGCATTTGTCTCATTGAGATGGCAGTCTGAGCAGTGAAGGCCTGCTAATACTCCTACATTAGGGTCGTTAAGGGTCTGACCCTCCTTTGTGACATAATTTGTCCAGACAGCAGTAGGTAGATAAGTTGTATTATTACTCGAGTATCTCTTAGGGAAGATATTCAAATTATGGTGCGATGCCCATCCCTTGCCCATAAGACCTTGAGAATTGAAACTACCCCTCACATCAGGAATCGTTATGCCTCTCTGGTTTCTTTCAGTCACTATGGAGGAGTATTCATAGGTATTTCTATAGGTGGCATTGCTATTCCATGGTGTATAGCGCCTTGGTCTTGGTGCAGAGCCAAAATCAAGGCCTGTACCTGTTGAATTAACAGTAATAGTTGATGAACCTCCAAGATTAGGACCCC
>DAISHO010000162.1:0-5063 GCA_036822495.1 Thermodesulfovibrionales bacterium | reverse complement strand
TTCAGCCTATTTGAGGCCTTATGCCCTCTTTAAAATACCATTTTAATTTATTTTGAACCCTTAAGTATCTGATAGAGCCTTCCTGCTGTCTCAAAGGTGGTGAGATTTGTTTTAAACAGAGCTACACCCTCTTCATTGGCCTTTTTAATTGTTTCATCATCAGGCCTTCTATTGTTTGTAATGATTACAGCTGGAAGGGCTTTCAAGGTGGCTACAGCTATAATATTAATATGCGTCTGCAGGGTTATCCATACATCTCCAGATCTGGCATTTGCCATAACATCAGATAATAAGTCACTTACATAGGCTCCACGGATTTCTCCATCTTTGAAATCTTCTGTAAGAGATTCCAGTTCCAGAGGTTTTACAATATCACTGATCTTCATGTTTCCTCCATTCTTTTGGAATGTATATGATTAACTCAACAGTCGTTCCTTCTCCTACAACAGAGTCGATGTTAAAGACATCAGCATTCTTTTTCATATTCGGCAATCCCATGCCAGCCCCCCATCCCATCTCTTTAACCCAGTCAGGAGCTGTTGAATAACCTTCCTGCATGGCAAGCTCTATATCAGGTATCCCGGGACCCATGTCTGTTACAACGATCTTGATTCTTTCAGGTGTGACAGAATAGAGCATCGTACCTGCAATTGCATGGATTATTACATTCATCTCTGCCTCAAAGGCAGAGATAGTTGCCCTCTGGATAATATCCTCTGGAAGTCGGAGTCTTTCAAGGATTGCCTTCAATTCACAGGACGCGGCTCCTCCTCTTGAAAAATCTCCTCCAATGAGTGAAAAACTACCTTCTATGGTCTCCTTCAATCCTTTCATTATCCTTTGATTTCTTCTGAGCCTTTAACAGGCAATCTTATGAAGAAGCTTGCTCCTTTACCCGGACTGCTCTTCACAAAGATTGTTCCACCATGTCTTTTTATAATACCGTAACTTACAGAAAGGCCAAGGCCTGTGCCCTTTCCAGGTGGCTTTGTCGTAAAAAAGGGCTCAAAGATCTTTGAAAGGTGTTCCTCGGGGATGCCCGGGCCTGTGTCTGTAAATTCAAGCTCTATAAACTCCCTCGAAGGGTCTTCAGGATCTTTTAGGAATCTTGAGGCTATGGTGATGGTGCCCCTTTCGTTCATAGCATCTGCAGCATTTATAAGAAGATTCAAAAAGACCTGCTCTATCTGATGGCTATCAACCTTTATCTGGGGTAGAGACCTCTCAAGATTGAGCCTGAATTCTATATTGTGAAACCTTGCCTGATTCTTTACCATGGAGACTGTCCTCTCAATCAGGCTGTTTATGTCAGAGAGTGTTACCTCATAGCCTGTTCTTCTTGAAAACCCAAGAAGGCCCTTTATAATCTTACTGCACCTTTCTGCCTGGTCAATTATTACCTGAAGATCCTCTCTATTATCTTTATCTGCCTCTGGAAGCCTCTTCATGATTAAGTGGGCAAAGGTTATTATACCTGTAAGAGGACTGTTAAGCTCATGGGCAAAGCCTGCAGCCATTCTGCCAAGAGAGGCAAGCTTTTCAGCATTCATTAATTGCTCCTGAGCCTTTTTAATCTCTATGGTCTTCTTTTCAACCTCCTCCTCGAGGCACTTTGTCCACTGCTCAAGCTTGTGTCTCGATTCTTTCAGCTCCTGAGCCATGGCGTTGAAGGTCTCAGCAAGGAGACCCATCTCATCTCGTGACCTTATCTCAATCCTGTGGTCAAGGTTTCCCTTTGCTATATTTTTCATGCCTTCTTCAAGAAGGCTCAAGGGCTTTGTAACAAATCTCCAGAGGATAAAGCACAAAAAGACAGAGATCAGTGCAATGAAAGAAGCACCATAAATAATGGTGTTTACCCTGTTTCTTTTGATAAGTGAATCAACAGAAGTGGTGCTAAAACTCGTCTCTATAAACCCCAGTACTGACTGGTTCTTGCTGTGCCTGTGGCATTCTGCAGTATAACAGGCAGGTTCATTCATTATGGGCTTTATGAAGTTTATCACCCTTTCGCCAGAGGGAAGCCTGCCAATCCTCCAGCAACTTTTTCTGTCATTACGAGTTAACTTGAACTCTCCTTTTCCATGACAGGCTGCACAATCTCCTTCTGTCTGTTTGTCAATAAATCTTCCAATATCTTCGCGCCTTGAGGAATAGAAGACCTTCCCATTTGTATCAAATATCCGTATCACCCTTACACCCTCTACTTCTTTCACTGCATCTATGGTCTGCTCTATTACCTCACGCCTTGAACTGAGCATGCCGTAGTGTAGTCCCCTTCTTATAAGCTCAGAGGATATATCAACCTGGGTCACGAGATTTTTAAGCATCAGGTCTTCCTGATATTTAAGATAGAGATAGGCAGAGAGGAGGCCTCCAATGGTCATCAAAAGACCTATGGTGAAGATCAGCTTGTTTGTGAGAGAGGTCCAGGGCTTTTTGAGCATTTATTAATGCTAAGATATTAAGCCCTTTTTTGGCAAGAGCCTGAATCGGAAGTCAGAGATCGGAGATCAGTGGTCAGATTTTGAGGAATAAATTTTTCCTTAAACTCTGATTTCTGACCCTGTTTTGCCCTAAAGTTATGCTATACTATTGAGTTTAAATGGATAGCGAGCATAAAACAGGAGATAAAAATAAAGTGGAAGAGAAAAGACTTTCACTTTCAACTTTCACCTTCAACTTCGTAATACTTCTGACTCTATTGCTCACGCAACTAACAGCTGCTGTCCCTTTATTAAGGGCAGAGGTGGTGGCGCAAGTAACAGTTCCTAGTGGCGAAGTAACAGTTGAGCCCATTGTTGTCTCCATTGAGATAAAAGGGGCAAGGCGCGTTACAGAGACAGCGGTAAGGGCAAAGATTACACAACCTCTTAATGCGCCCGTCTCTCCTGAGAATGTCAGCAATGACATAAAAGAGATCTACAGGATGGGTTACTTTGATGATGTAAAGGTAGAGATGGAGCCTGTCCCTGGTGGTGTGAAGCTTATCTATATTCTCAAGGAAAAGCCGACTATCCAGAAGATCAACTTTGATGGCAATAAGGAGTTTGATGACCAGAAGCTCAGAGAAACCATATCCATAAACCCTGGCTCAATAGCTGACCCAACCCTTATACAGGACAATGCAGGAAAGATAAAGGCCCTTTACGAAGAGCACGGATATTACCTTGTAAATATAATCCCTGTGGTTAGAAAGATTAGAGAAGATTCTGTAAGCCTTACCTACATGATTGAAGAGGGCCCTGTTGTTAAGATCAAAAAGATTATTATTGAAGGTGCAGAGAAGATATCACAAAAGAAGGTTAAGAAGGTCATGAAGACAAAGGAGAGAGGCTTTTTCTCCTTTATAACAAAGTCGGGCTATTACAAAAGGGATGAGGTTAGAAATGACATAGAAAGGATAAAGGACCTTTATCTTAATAATGGCTATATTAAGGTTGCGGTCTCAAACCCGGAACTCAGGCTCTCAGAAGACAAAAGATGGATAGAGGTAAAGATCAGCATTGAGGAGGGTGAGCAGTACAGTGTAAGTGAGTTGAGCATTGAGGGGAATAAAAATTATCCTACAGAAGATTTAATCGCCCTTGTAACAATAAAGAAGGGAGATGTCTTCAGCAAGGAGGTCTTAAGAAAGAATATAGGTGCAATAATAGATTTCTATTCTGAAAGGGGATATGCCCTTGCCACTGTTGTGCCTGATGTAATACCTGATGAGCAAAAAAGGACTGTTAAACTTATCTTGAGGGTACAGGAAGGAGAGCTCTTCAGGATTGGAAGGATAGAGATATTCGGAAACACAAAGACCTGGGACAAGGTAATAAGGCGGGAGATGAGGCTTGACGAGGGTGATGTATTTAACAGTAAACTCCTCAGAAGGAGTTATGAAAGGATAAACAATCTCCAGTTCTTTGATACTGTTGAGCTTGTGCCAAGACCCCATGCAGAGGAAAAGACTGTTGACATAGATATTAAAGTAAAGGAAAGACCTACTGGCATGCTGAGCGTTGGTGGTGGCTACAGCTCCATAGATAGATGGGTAGCAATGGTTGATGTAACTCAGGGCAATCTTGGTGGAAGGGGTCAGTATATAAAATTAAGAGGGGAGTTTGGTGGAAGAAGGACCCTTTATGAGCTTTCCTATAGAGACCCCTGGTTTATGGATAAACCTCTTTCATTCGGTCTCAGTGTTTACAAATCCTCAAGACAGTATCCCCTCTACGACAGGAGGGCAACAGGTTTTGAGGTGTCCCTTGGAAAGAACTTCTCAGAATACTGGGGAGGAAGCATTGCCTACAATCTTGAGAGTGTAACCATTGAGAATGTAGATGAAGACGCCTCTCAGTTCATAAAAGACCAGGCTGGCAAAAGGGTAACGAGCAGTATAAGTCCTACAATTGCAAGAGACTCAAGAGACAACTTCCTTGACCCATCCAGAGGGTCAAGGAATGCCCTCTATCTTACAGTAGCAGGGCTTGGAGGAACAAATGGTTTTGTAAGAGGTGTCTTTGATTCTGCCTGGTTCTTTCCCTGGGGAAGTACTACCTTTTCATTAAGGGGCAGGATTGGTTATGCTACAGGTGCCTTTGGAAGGGACCTTCCAGTATATGAGAGATTTTATGTGGGAGGTATCTACACTGTAAGGGGGCTTGGTTATGGAGAGGCTGGTCCTGTTGATGAGAATAATGAGCCTATTGGTGGCACAAAGGAATTGATATTCAATCTTGAATACATCTTTCCCCTTATTGAAGAGGCAAGGCTAAAAGGGGTATTATTCTTTGATGCTGGAAAGGCCTTTGAACAATCAGAGCCTATGGATAGTCTCAGGAGGACAGCAGGATTTGGTATTAGATGGATTTCACCAATAGGGCCTATAAGGCTTGAGTATGGAAGGAACCTTGACCCAAGGCCTTATGAGAGCAATGGCAGGATTGAATTCACCTTTGGAACATTCTTTTAAAAAATTAAATCATTGCTGTCCAAAATAAATTAAAATGGTATTTTCAAAAGGGCATAAGGCCTCAAATAGGCTTTAGGCTATAGGCTTTAGGCGTTAGGCTTCA
>DAISHO010000161.1:0-5071 GCA_036822495.1 Thermodesulfovibrionales bacterium | reverse complement strand
AATGTGACATTTCAAACTGGGAATAAAATATGACATTGACATTAGTAATAACAGTTTAATTCCAGACACAGGCCTTCTGACTGTTACTTTAGCTATTGATTCTTTAAATGTATAGCAATCGTATTCCCTGCGGTTTACCAAAACAGAAGCCGAATTTCTGATATCTGACCTCTGTGTGGCCACCAAAGGGTCAAGCAAGCGAGCATGATAAAAAAATCCCTTACATCAAATATCTCAATTTTTGCAGTCATCTATTGTGATATAATCTTTTTATGCCTCTTTCAGTATCCACCATTCAGGCAGAATTAGAAAAGATTGTAAAGATATTAAGGCAAAACTTTCCTGAAACCCTTAAGGCTGTTATCCTTTATGGCTCCTGGGCAAAAGGGACTGCAAGAAAGGACTCTGATATAGACATGATTGCCCTTTTTGAGGAGGTTGACAGTAAAATATCCAGCGATATTGAGGATATTAAGGAGAAGTTTGAAGAAGTTGGTGGCGAAAGAAGCCTTACCCTTCTGCCTGTCAGTATAGAGGATTTTAAAAAGGAGAGGCTTCCCCTTTATACTGCAATTAAAAAAGAGGGGATGATCCTCTATGGCAATGCTGACCTCTCTATTAATCCTGAAAAGCCAGAGAAAAAATATGGAGAATTCTTTGAGCGTTCAAAGGAGTGGGAATCCGAGAAGGTTAAAATAGCAGAGGAGCTTATTCTTGAGCATCCTGGTCATAGTTCAGCTGACCTCTGCTTTATTGCAGCAAAGCATGCTATACAGGCAGGTCTTGCCATGAAAGGGGTGGGTTATTCAAGTAAGGTATCGGTGCTCCTTCCGCTTGTGAAGGAACACTATGGTAATCTTATAGCTGATGCCTTTAAAAGGCTCTTTGAATTATACATAAAATCTGAATACACTATGGATTTCTTAACTCAGGAAGAGGCCTCTGAATGTGTTGCCCTTGCAAAGGAGATATTAAAGGTATGTTACAGGACTTAAATTCAGAAGAGAGGTTTAAGAGACTTATTGAGGTCATGGAAAGACTCAGAAAGGACTGCCCCTGGGACAAAGAGCAAACAAGGGAGTCTATTAAACCCTTCCTCCTTGAAGAGACCTATGAGGTCCTTGAGGCAATTGATGAAGGTGAACCAGAAAAGATAAAAGAAGAACTCGGCGACCTTTTGTTTCAGATCATATTCCAGTGCCAGATTTCAAAGGAAAGGGGAGAGTTTACCATAGATGATGTCATGGAACATATAGTAAACAAGATGGTCTCGAGGCATCCCCATGTTTTTGGAGATGCAAACTTCAGGACTGCTGAAGAGGTGCTCAGGCAGTGGGAAGAAAGAAAAAGGGAAGAAGGCAAACAGAGGGAATCGCTCCTCGAAGGGATACCAAAGGAACTCCCGGCCCTGATAAGGGCCCAGAAGGTTCAGTCAAGGGCTTCAAAGGCAGGATTTGACTGGAAGGATATAAAGGAGGTTATTGAGAAATTAAATGAAGAGCTAATGGAATTCAGAGAGGCCCTTGAGAAAAAGGATCAGTCTGAGATAGAAGATGAGCTTGGCGATATATTCTTCAGTCTTGTGAATATATCGAGATTTGTGGGAGTGAATCCTGAAGATGCCCTGAGAAAAACAATCAGCAAGTTTATAGCAAGGTTTAGATACATAGAGAATAAGAGTAAAGAGATGGGGAAGGACCTTACTGAAATGACCCTTGAGGAAATGGACAGACTCTGGGAAGAGGCAAAGAGTCAATCCTGAATCAATGGATCTCTGACCAATTCTTTTGCACCATTTCTATATTGTGAAAAGCTCTTTACAGCAAGGACTGCCACTCCGCAGGCAAGCAACACAATGGCAACGGCAAAAATGGATAGTGTTTTATTATGGCTGGGGATATATTTTGTAAAAAGCAGATATATAAGGGATGTGATAGTTGTAACAATCATAAATCCTGCCGGTAGAAGCGTAAAAAGGCTCTTTCTTGCCCTGCTTACAAGCCATACAGACACAGCAATAAGGGCAAGGCTTGCGAGAAGCTGATTTGCAGAGCCAAAGATAGGCCAGATAAGAAGGAATCCCTGTTTATAGGCAAGGACAAACATTATGATCACTATAATGGCTGAGTTAAAATGGGGAGATCTAAAAACAGCAGGAACCTCTCTGAATAAGACCTTCCAGAGCTCTTCAAGAAGATATCTTCCAAGCCTCACAGATGTATCAAGGGTCGTGGCAAGGAACCCCTCAACCATAACAATTCCGAATATCGTTCCGATATAAACAGGGATACCTATTGTCTTTTCAAGGAGTAGTCCTGTGCCGAGGGAAAAGGCAAGAACAGGATTGGACTTTCCAATCTTTGGATCAGGAAATACAATATTTGTATAATCAATAAAAGAAAGGCCTGTGGCAACAGCTATAAGGACTGAAGCTGCAAGAAGGGATTCAAGAAGCATCCCGCCAT
This sequence comes from Thermodesulfovibrionales bacterium, assembly GCA_036822495.1. Taxonomy (GTDB): domain Bacteria; phylum Nitrospirota; class Thermodesulfovibrionia; order Thermodesulfovibrionales; family CALJEL01; genus CALJEL01. Next base: position 2,606 of record DAISHO010000161.1, on the reverse strand, counting down.
AGCCAATCTTCTTTGCATCAGACTCCTTCTGAATCTGCTTTGAGGTTGTTCCACCTGCTACAAGGCTGTGAAATCCTGATATGGCTCCACAGGCAACTGTTATAAAGAGTATAGGCCATATTGGACCAAGTCTTAAGGTACCCTCACTGATATTAACTGGAGGTGCATTAAAGGCCATTCCACTCAGGCCACCTGTTACGATACCAGCAAGGAGGGCAAAAAGACCTCCATAAAGGATAAAGGAATTAATGAAGTCCCTCGGCTGAAGGAGAATCCATACTGGTATTGCAGAGGCAAAGAAGCAGTAGATGGAAAGGAGGACCATCCATATCTCTGGAGAAAACCTTACAGGATATTTTAGGCCAATCAATACAGAGCCAAAGGCAACTCCAATTGCTATGAGTGAAGCTGGTAATGTTCTCATCCCCCTTTTTACTATGAGCCAGCCAAGAATGGGAGCAAAGAGGGTAATAACTATTACCGAGCTCGATGCAACACCTCCAATAACAGCCTTTATCTCACCAGACTTTGGATCAACAACAGTTCTCAAAAGGGTCTGGTCATTAGAAAGCTGAAGGGTCTTAAGAGGAACAAGGGATGTAAGGGCTGTTGCAGTAAGACCGAGGAATGCTGCACATACAAGAACCACAAGAAAAAGGGTAAATAATATAAAAAGGACAAACCCCGGATTGCCCATAGTCTTTCTCGCAATCTCTGCCATTGACCTTCCTTTTTCCCGTATACTCACAAAAAGGGAGGTGTAATCATGGACAGCGCCTATAAGAATCCCGCCAAGGACTATCCAGAGCCATGTAGGATAAAAACCATAAAGAAGAGCAACTGTTGGTCCTATTATAGGTCCGCCACCAGCAATGGAAGAAAAGTGATGGGAAAATACTACAAGGGTATTTGATGGAACATAATCAAGACCATCAGCCAGAGCCTTTGCAGGTGTAGGATTCGAATCATTCTCACGAAAGACCTTTGCAATGTATTTTCCATAGAGCCTGTAGGCACCAATAAAGAGAATAACTGTAAGGGAAAGTATAAACAAAATATTCATGAACTATTACCTCATTATTAAGCCTATGATAAAACAAAAAAGATGTGTTATGTCAAGGGTTGGTCTTGAAACTAAAATTCATACCTTAATTGCAAATATATATTATCATTCCTATCAAGTTGTCCGAACTGGGTCCAGTTTTTATTACCGCCGAAGATATTGGCTCCAAGAGCTGTCCACAGGCGGTCCGTCACACTGTATCTGACCTCAGGGTTCAACATATAATCCCTATCTGAGGGACTGTAAAAGGCAAAGAAGGATGCCTTCAATGTCTGCTGAACAAGGAGTTGTGTAAGCCTCACAGTCATGAGTTGATGGAGTCTCTTTTCCTCTGGAAATCCCTGAGGAAGGCCCTTTCGGTATCCCGAATAATCATGCATGTATTCAACATAATACTGAAGCCCTATTGTAAGGTCCTCCCACAACTGCCTTTGATAACCTATCAAAAATCTTGTATTGGAGTTTGGAATCATTGGGTCAGTCCCGGCTTTATCCTGCCTTGAGCTATAATATCCTGCCTCGAGGCTCAGGACACCACCCATTGCCCTTCCCTGAAGACTTGCTCCATAAATAGATAATTCAGGGTAAAAGAGAGTGAGCCTTGCTGGAGCTAAGGGGTTATCAGGGACCATTGCTGGCTGCCTGAAAAAGCCGCGGTAAAAATACAGGGATGTATCAAATCCCGCTACATCACGGTAAATCCGGAGCGCAATCTCCGTGTTTTTAAGATTAGTGGATGGTTCTTTCTCTTCTCTATTTGTAATAGTAGGCATAGGGTCAAACATATAGAACCTTTCTGGAGCAGGGTAGTTGTTTGGCTCAAAAAAAGGAATAGCAAGGAGCTCAAAGGATGCAAAACCGGGATAAGCTCCAAGCTTTATACCATCGACACCCTTTTTGAGATATTCCAAAGGCCTTCCTGAGAAGAAGGCCTCATAGTCTTTTGGGAAGACATCATTTATAAATATTAGATCTCCGACCCCCCAGGTAATCACCTGTCTGCCAATCCTTAAATCCCAGCTTTTGGCTGTGAAATCTATATAGCCCTCTCTTAACTCTAAATCTCCCTTTTGATCGATATGGTCAAAGAATCCATCGGTCTTTATGAAAAAATGGAACGGCTCTTTTGCACCATCAAGCTTTAATTGCAACCTCTCCTCTGCCCACTTGAAATCTCCACCGTCCGGGTTTCTATAAGCTGTGTTCATGGAATAGTTAGTCTGGATGAAACCATGGACGGAGATGTCGAAAGCTAAGGATTTACTTGACATGCTTAGAAAAAAGATAATACAATAATTTATGCCACAGACAGAAGAGAAGAAGGAAGAGGTTATATACAGGGCTGACCCTTTCACATTTGTATTCCGCGAGCTTGACCTTATCCACGGAGAGATCAGGGAGATCAAGGGTGAGCTTGCAAATGTGGATAAACGCTTTGATGATGTTAACAGACGCTTTGATGATGTGAATAAACGCTTTGATGATGTTAACAGACGCTTTGATGATGTTAACAAACGCTTTGACGATGTTAACAAGCGTTTTG
>DAISHO010000160.1:0-5086 GCA_036822495.1 Thermodesulfovibrionales bacterium | reverse complement strand
ACCTTTTTTTGTCCTTTTTGCAAATTTACACAGAAGATTTTACACTACCCTTCTTTTCCATCTCCTGTGAATCCAGAGCCATTCAGATGGATTGGCTATAATGTAGCCTTCTATATATGATGAAAGTCTTTTTGTGTCTTCTGATTCTTTCCCTGTAAGTTCAATCTCCTCTCCTATCTCTACAACATGATGCTCACCTTCTTTCTTTATAAAGGCTGGTAATATCCTTGCACCTGTTTTTTTTGCAATAAGGGCTGGCATCCTTGATGTCCAGGCAGGTCTTCCAAGGAAATCTATAACAACTCCTTCTTCTTTTAAGACACTCTGGTCCATGAGAATCCCAACTGCCCTGTTTCCTCTGAGGTCTCTTAATATCTCCTTAACTGCACCCTTTTTATATATCACATGGTTGCCATATTTTGTCCTTATATCTTCTATAAATTTGTTAATCGCCCTGCTGTTTAATGGCCTTGCAACAACTCCGATTGGTTCAATAAATCTGCCAAAGGCTATTGCCATGAGCTCCCAGTTTCCACAATGGCCTGTGAGGAAGATTATTCCCCTGCCTTCTTCTTTTGCCTTATAAAAATTTTCAAGGCCTTTGAATCTTATCTTTTTGAATATCCCTTCATCTCCCCAGTAAAGCCTCAAAAGCTCAGCAAAATATCTTCCGAGGTTTTTAAACATTTCCCTTACAAGCTGAAAGTTCTGTAGCGTAGTGTTGAGAGGAATAATCTTTGAAGTCTCTTCTATGGCTTCCAGGGCTATCTTCCTGCGGGAATGCCAGAAGAAATACAGGAGAAGTCCAAGGGATTCGCCTAATTTTATTGCAAGTCTTTCCGGCAATATCTTAAAAGGAATGGTGAAGCCTTTAAGGAACCATGTCATCAATTCTTGTTCTCTTTTTTCTCCTCTTTTTCTTCTTTCTTCTCCTTAAGGGCCTCAGATATCTCCGTAAGTCTTTTCATAACGAGATAATTTATAGTTCCTTCAGGATAGGAACCATCAGGGAGGAGTTCTCCCGCTGGCATACCAGTAAGAATCTCCAGACCCTCCTCAACCCTTTCTATAGGATAGATAAAGAATTTACCATTTTTTACTGCCTCCACCACATCCTGTCTTAACATGAGATGCTTGAGATTCCTCTTCGGTATTATTACGCCGTGGGTGCCATCAAGGCCCCTTTCTTTACAGAGCTCGAAAAACCCCTCGATCTTCTCATTTACTCCACCAATTGGCTGGACCTCTCCATTCTGATCCATTGAGCCTGTTACAGCAATAGATTGTTTGAGGGGAATGCCTGCTATACTGCTTATGAGGGCATAAAATTCTGCACAGGTTGCACTGTCTCCTTCAACCATATCGTAAAGCTGTTCAAAGGTAATAGATGCTGAGAGGCTTATGGGTTTTTTCGTAGCATATTTACTTCCAAGATAATTTGTAAGTATGAGGATTGCCTTCTCGTGAATCCTGCCACTCATCTTGGTCTCACGCTCTATGTTGACAACACCTGCCTTTCCAGTATAAGTCCTTGCTGTGATTCTTGAGGGCTTTCCAAAACTGTAGTCTCCGAGGTCAATAACAGCAAGACCATTAACCTGGCCTACCTTTTCTCCCGAGGTCTCCACAATTATTGTATCTTCCAGAACTGCCTCTCTCAGTCTTTCTTCTATCCTGTTATGCCTGAATCTCCTCTCTTCAATTGCCTTATCAACATGCAGGCCTTTGACAACAACGCTTCCCATAGTCCTTGCCCAGTAACTTGCCTCCCTCAGGATGTCGGCCACATGCCCAAAGAGGGCAGAAAGTTTTTCTTGATGACCGGCAAGCCTTGAACCATATTCAACAACCCTTGCAACACCTGTCCTGTCAAAGGGAAGGAGATTCTCTGCTTTGCATCTTGAAGCTATAAACATGGCATATTTTTTTATTGTTTCTGGATTTTTATCCATCCTGCTGTCAAAATCAGCCTTTACCTTGAAGAGCTCTTTAAACTCTTCATCATAGTTATAAAGGATGTAATAGATAAAGGGATGACCGATGAGAATCACCTTCACATTAAGAGGTATAGCCTCTGGCTTGAGGGTAGTTGTTGAAATCAGCCTGTATTGTTCCCAGATATCCTCAATCTTGATCTCCTTATTCCTGATTGCCCGCTTGAGGGCATCGTAGGAAAAGAGATTCCTCAAAAGGTCAAGGGCATGGATAACAATATAACCGCCATTTGCCTTGTGGAGTGAGCCAGCCTTAATCATGGAAAAGTCAGTTATGGCTATACCGTACTGAAACTTATGTTCTATCCTTCCAAAGAGATTGTAATATGTGGGATTGTGCTCGAATACGCAGGGAGCACCCTTCAGTCCCCTGTTGTCCACTATTACATTTACCTCGTATCTGGTAAATACTGGCTCTGCCTTCGGGATTCTCATGAAAGGCAGAGGAGGTGCCTGCTCCTCCTGGGCCTTGAAGTCATCAAGATGGTCAAGGATGTCTTCCTTTACATTTTCAAGATACTGCACAGCCTTTTCATTATCCTTGTATTTCTCTTTAAGCTCATCAATAAGATGGCCCACTGCTCCAAGGGCAGCAGTCCTCTCAAGTTTCTGGAGCATGTCTTTGAGGAGTTTTTCTGCCTCCTTCACAGCCCTCACAACATCGTCAAGCTTTTCCTGAAGGGCCCTGCCAATCTCCTCTATCTTCTTTTTTGTCTTTTCATCAAGAGCCTCGAACTCCTCCTCTGTAAGGGCCTCTCCTGTCTTTTTAACAGGTACTATCAAAAGCCCTGAAACAGATTTTCTTATAGCAAAGCCATTAGAGGCAGCCTCTTCTTCTATGCTTGTAAAGAGCTCCTTCTGTTTCTTCTGAAACTCTTCAATTATGCGGTTGCGCTGTTTTTCATACTCCTTTGATTCAAAGATCTTTGGTATCTCAGTCCTGAGGGTTTTAATCAGGTCAGCCATATCCTTCTGAAACTGTTGAGCCATGCCAGCTGGAAAGGATATGGCAATGGGTGCATCAGGGTCTTTGAAGTTATACACATAACACCAGTCAGGAGGGACCGGTTCTGTCTCCGCCTTTTTCTTTATCAATTCCCTTACACTCGTGAGTTTTCCTGTGCCGTGTTCACCAAGGACAAAGAGGTTGAAGCCTGTATTTTCAAGGCTCAGTCCGAAGTTTATGGCATTTATTGCCCTTTCCTGACCAAGAGGACCTTCTACAGGCTGTAGCTCATCCGTTGTCTCAAAATCAAATATCTTTGGATCGCAGCACTTATAAAGTTCTTCTGGTTTAAGGGGTGTAACCATTGTGCACCTCCGCGACGTATTGTCTTTGGCATTGTGTCAATCATATAATAAAATGCAGGTTAAAGGCAATAATAGGCTTGATGCTATGGCTTTCAGTCTGTCTTCAGTGGATATAAACAAATTAATAACCCTTGACAGGGCTTATGTATGGCATCCTTTCACTCAGATGAAGGAGTGGATGGAGGCAGAACCCCTTATTATTGTCGAGGGAAGGGACTGCTTTTTAAAGGACATTAGAGGAAGGTGGTATCTTGATGGTGTTTCCTCCTTATGGGTCAATATTCATGGACATAATCGTAAAGAGATAAACGATGCCATAAAGGCACAGCTTGACCTTATTGCCCATTCAACGCTTCTCGGTCTTGCAAATGTCCCGAGCATCCTTCTTGCAGAAAGGCTCGTAAAACTGGCCCCTGAAGGACTAACAAAGGTCTTTTATTCTGATGATGGTTCCACCTCTGTTGAGGTAGCCCTTAAGATGGCCTTTCAGTATTGGGTTCATAAGGGTGAAAAGAGAAGGACAACCTTTCTGTGCCTCAATAACGCCTATCACGGTGATACCCTTGGTGCTGTAAGTGTTGGGGGCATTGAGGTCTTTCACCACACCTTTAAACCTCTCCTTTTTAAGACCTACAGGGCACCTTCACCTTATTGTTATAGATGTGAACTTGGCCTATCTTATCCTGAGTGCAAACTCGGCTGTCTTGGTGCAATGGAAGAGACACTTTCAGGTCATAGAGATGAGATTGCGGGAGTTATTATTGAACCCCTTATTCAGGCAGCAGGTGGCATGATTACATCACCACCTGGGTATCTTAAAGGTGTGAGGGAACTATGCACAAGATACAATGTCCTTATGATCTGTGATGAGGTTGCTACAGGTTTTGGAAGGACAGGTAAATTCTTTGCTGTTGAACACGAGGATGTTATACCTGATATAATGTGCCTTTCAAAGGGAATCACAGGTGGTTATCTACCTTTAGCAGTAACGCTCACAACTAATGAGATATTCAATGCCTTTCTTGGAAGATTCGAAGACCTTAAGACCTTCTTTCACGGCCACTCCTATACAGGCAATCAGCTTGCCTGTGCTGGAGCCTTAGCATGCCTTGATATATTCGAAAAAGACAGGGTCTTAGAAAACCTTCAGCCAAAGATAGGTTTTTTAAAGGAGCGCCTTGAAGGGTTTAAGGAACTCCCTTTTGTTGGAGATGTAAGGCAGTGTGGTTTTATGGCTGGTATAGAGCTCGTCAGGGATAAAAAAAAGGAGGCCTTCGGATATGCTGACAGGATTGGTTGGAAGGTGGCAGCCTTTGCAAGGGAGAGGGGTGTTTTTATAAGGCCTCTCGGGAATATAATAGTAATTATGCCACCTTTGTGTATAAGTCTGGAGAACCTCAAGATGCTCCTTGATGTGATAGAAGAATCTATAAAGAGGCTACAGGCCATAGGCTGAAGGCATTAGTGCGACAGAGAGTGACAGCCAGATTGAGGAAAAATTTATTCCTTATAAAAAGCGGCTGCTCCGTCGCACTGATATTTGTTCAACAGTTGTTCAAGAGTTCAAAAAACTACTCTGAAGAGGTAATAGATGAGTGATACAATAGAAACAGCAAAAAGGGTATTAAGGATTGAGGCAGAGGCTATTGAGGCCCTTATAGACCGTATCTCTGAGTCCTTTGGGAAAGCTGTCGAGATAATCCTTAATTCAAAAGGAAGGGTTGTTGTTACAGGCATGGGCAAGTCAGGCCTTATAGGGAAAAAGATAGCTGCTACCCTTG
>DAISHO010000159.1:2114-5089 GCA_036822495.1 Thermodesulfovibrionales bacterium | reverse complement strand
CAGGAGGTATTAACATGGAAAAGGAGTTAATCTTTATAGTGGAAGAATCCCCTGAACAGGGATACGAGGCTCGTGCACTGGGTTATTCAATATTTACAGAGGCTGATACCCTTGAGGAATTAAAAAGGGCAATTCAGGATGCAGTAATATGTCATTTTGAAGAACATGAAAGACCAAGGATTATTCGTCTGCATATAATTAAAGAGGAACTTCTTCCTGTATGAAACTGCCACGGGATATAAGTGGTGAGGAGTTAGCTGAACTGCTTGCTGGATTAGGATATAAAATTACCAGACAAACAGGAAGCATATGAGACTCACCAACAGTTATAGAGGCGATGAGCATCATATTACCATCCCACGGCATAAATCCTTAAGAGTTGGCACATTAAGCAGAATACTAAAGGATGTTTCACTTTTCCTTGATATAGATATTCAGCAGCTAATTGGAAAACTCTTTAATAAATAACTTCAGAGAGCAGAAATTTAAGAAGTAAATAACGAGCCATGGCAAGGATTCTTGTAGTTGATGATGAAAAGATAGCTCTGAGGAATCTTGAGTATATCCTCAAGAAAGAGGGTTATGAGGTTACTGCAACGATGAGCGGAACAAATGCCCTCAGACTCCTTCAAGAAGAGGAATTCGACCTTGTCCTTACAGACCTCAAGATGGAAAAGGTTGACGGCTTGGAGATACTCGAAAACTGCAAAAGGCTCCATCCTGATACAGAGGTAATAATGATCACGGCCTATGCAACCATACCATCAGCAGTAGAGACAATGAAAAAGGGGGCCTATGACTACATTGCAAAACCCTTTAAGCTCGATGAGATCAGAAGGATAGTGAGAGAGGCCCTCGAAAAGGTGAGGCTCCGTAAGGAGAATGCCATACTGAGGGAGCAATTAGAACGATATGAAGGCAAGGTAAAGATTATAACTCAGGCCCCTGATATGCAAAGGCTCCTTGATATAGCACGCCAGATTGCACCAACAGACTGTAATGTCCTCATAACAGGTGAAAGTGGCACCGGCAAGGAACTCTTTGCAAGGTATATCCATTATAACAGTAAAAGGACAGATGGCCCCTTCTTTGCTATTAACTGCGGAGCCTTTACAGAGGAGCTCCTTGCGAATGAACTCTTTGGCCATGAAAAGGGTGCCTTCACAGGAGCCACAGCTATGAAAAAGGGCCTTATAGAAAGTGCATCAGGGGGTACCTTATTTCTTGATGAGATTACAGAGATGCCACCAAGCATGCAGGTAAAACTCCTGAGGGTTATTCAGGAGAAGGAACTCCTCCGAGTTGGAGGCACAGAGCCTGTAAAGGTTGATGTGAGATTTATTGCAGCAACGAACCGCGACATCCAGGAGGCAATAAAGGCAGGACAGTTCAGACAGGACCTCTACTTCAGGCTCAATGTCGTATCCCTCAGGATACCACCCCTTTCAGAAAGAAGGGAGGATATACCCTTGCTCTGCCACTACTTCCTCAAAAAATATTCTGCCCTCATGAAAAAGGAGGTAACAGAGATATCAGAAGATGTTATGGCACTCCTTATGAATTATGATTTCCCTGGAAATGTAAGGGAACTCGAAAACCTCATAGAAAGAGGGGTTGCCTTAACGAATTCCCATAAAATAGAGGTTGCCCATCTCCCTGAGGACTTAAGACAGCTCAGTATAAAGACCTTCAGGAAAAAGGATGGAAGGTTCCCCACCCTTGAGGAACAGGAAGAGGCTTATATAAAATGGGTCTTAAAAGAGGTAGGAGGAAACAAGACCCTTGCAGCCCAGATACTCGGCATTGACAGGGTTTCACTATGGAGAAAACTGAAGAAATACGGGATGGAGGAGTGAAAAAGTCCTGAATCTATATCCCTTGTTAATCGCGGTTCGCCATAAAGGAGCACTGCCTGACCACCTATAATCATGTAAGGGATACCCTTTTGATCAAGAAGGTCGGCTAATCTGGCAAGGAGTTCTTTAAACATGAATTCAGAATCCTCGCAATCCTGATATCCTTCTCTATGTCCTCAAGAGGGTCCTTCATAGGAATAATGCCGAAGTCCTTTGCCTCCATCCACAGCATCTCGAATATCTCCAATGCCTTTTCAAATGGAAGAGGCCCTTCCTTTCTTGAATAAGAGTCTTCAAATTCCTTGAGCAAATCAGGAGATTTTATCATACAAATCCCTCGCCATTTTAAGAAACTCCTTTGCCATCTCTATTGCCTCTTTTGCCTCATCTTCAGAAAAAGGGATTTCAGGATAGTAATCTGCCTCTTCCCTCATCTTCATAAGTCTTCCAATAGCTTTGCCAATCTTTATATCAAACTCGCCTGTCTTTATATAGTATAGTCCAAACATCCTCTCAACCCATTCATGAGTCTTTGGATAAACTCCTTTCAAAAGTAATAATGCCCTTGCTGCATGGAATATGGCATAATAGGAGGAAACAATAGCCTTAAAATATAACTCCTCTTTTAATAAGACCAGTGCAGCCTTAAGTTCCTCATCTGCCCTTCTGAATTCATCATTGGCCCTTAAAAGGGCTTCCTCTCTGTCTATTCTCTCGACCATAATAGAATGCCCTCTTTAAATATCTCTTTCAAAAAAAGATTTTTTCGTGTCTCTGTATCTTCAAGGGTTACATATATAGTTGACACGGTGACATCATATTGCACCTCAAGCTCAAAAAGCAAGTCATTAATCTCATATCTCTCTTTTCTTGACAGAGGTCTGTCTGTAACGATAAGCAGGTCTAAATCCGACTCCTCAAGAAAATCACCCCTTGCCTTTGAGCCATAGAGATAAAGCCTCTTAGCAGATGGATGAAAAGGGAAAATCTTTGCTACAAGTGCCTTTATAAGCTGGTTTTCATTGTGATTGAGAAATGGGTGGGGAAGGACCTCTGTACTATTATTTATGCCATTGGCTCCTCTCTCCATCTGTCTAATACTATCAGAGCCTTTATCAG
>DAISHO010000159.1:0-2014 GCA_036822495.1 Thermodesulfovibrionales bacterium | reverse complement strand
GGTCTTCACAACAAGAACTGCTGCCTCAGCATGACCGATTACCCTTTCTGCAACACTTCCTATAAGCAATTTCTGGATACCTGTCCTTCCATGAGAACCAAGGACAATCAGGTCTGCCTCATGTCTCTTTGCAAATTCAATGATTGCCTCATAGATTCTTTCATGGGGTCTGTTTTTGACGAGCTCCGTCTCAATCCTTATGCCTTCTTTCTTACATTCTGAATTTATTCTCATAAGGGCATCTTCTGATTCCTTTATCCTTTCCAGAGTGGCATCAGGTCTTGTTACTGCAATGGCATAAAGGTTTGCACCTGTATCATGAGCAAGTTGAATTGCCTCCTTCGCCGCAGCTTCGCTGAATCTCGATGCATCAGTGGCTACAACTATGTTTTTAAATTCAATCCTTGAAGCCCTTGGTACAATAAGGACATTTACAGGTGAATGACCAACTGTCCTTGCAGTTACACTTCCCATTAGAAGCCTCGTTATACCTGTCCTTCCCCTTCTACCCATTATTATAATTCCACACCTTCTCTTTTGAGCCTCATCTATAATTAATTTGTAGGGCTCATCTCCCTCACGGATAACAATCTCTGCGCTTATCCCTTCTTTTTCAGCCCTTTGCCTGATCTCTTTAAGGAGATCCCTTGTCTTTTCTTCTATTTTCTCAAGGATGCCTGGTGCAAGGGCAGTAAACTCAGGATTGGTCTCTATAACAGAAAGGATATAGAGTTCTGAATTGAACCTCCTTGCAAGATTAATTGCCTCTCGCTCAGCGCCTGAGCTGAAGGGTGAACAATCTGTGGAAAGAAGGACCTTGTTGAGTTTCATCAATGACCTCCTGTCTTTAATACTCCCGATGCTGCAAGCAAAAGCACCAGGACCTCAATTATTGCAAGAATGCCATAGACCTTATCCTTTTTCCTGAAGAATATAGGAATCACTGCAATATAACAGATGATTGTCACACCAGCAAGAAAGGCTATACCAAGGAAATTGAGAAAGTCTCCTCTATTCAATAACCTAAGCCATGTCCAGCCCTGATGAATACCTGTTGCCTCAAGATATTGATGGACAGAAAGGCCCCAGTATTTTGGAAGGTCATTAACTGGTATGTAGGCTGGAAGGATGCCTGTTATATAGATAATGAAAGATACAATAAGAGCCACAAGCCCCACCTTCATTCCAAGGTCAAGGATTGTTGCATATGTCAACTGCTCTTCTGTTGCCTTTAACTTATCTGCCATATGAGAACCTCCTTAATTCCATATTCCAAGGCCCTTGAGTAATGCCCTGAGGCCTGAAAAGAGCAAAAGGGCTATGACAATATATTTTATTGCTGCTGGTTTTGTCTTTGCGAGGATCTTTACTCCTACAATCGAGCCGAGCATTATCCCGATAATGGAAGGCACAACCATCATCGGAAGCACTGCACCATTGTTTACATATATCCATGCTGCTGATGTATCAGTTATTGATAGAAGAAACTTGCTTGTGGCAACAGATACCTTAAGGGGTGCACCCATGAGGAGATTCAGAACAGGCACATTTGCCCAGCCTGCACCAAGACCGAACATACCTGCCATCACTCCTATGATTATAAATAGAGCAAGACCCTGAGGGGTCCTGTGGATCTTCCAGCTGACCTCCTGTCCTGTTGATGCCTCGTAATAAATCCCGTTTATTTTGAGGGCCGCTGAGAGGGCATCAGCCTTCGGCACCTCTGGAAACTCTGACTTCTTTGCCATGAGCATTATGGCAACGATACCAAGAATGGTGACTCCAAGGGCGATATTGACAATATTCTTGGGAAGGGCAAGGCCTATCATTGCACCAACTATTGCGCTCGAGGAGGCTATGAGTGCAACAGGTATGGCAAGCCTGAGATCTGCCATCCCTCTTTTGAGAAGGCCAGGACCTGCTGCAAGGGCACCCGAGAGTGCTACAAGAAGACCCGCTCCCCTTACAAAGTCTGAGTTAAAAGGAAAAAATCCACCAATTATCGGCACAAAAA
>DAISHO010000158.1:0-5091 GCA_036822495.1 Thermodesulfovibrionales bacterium | reverse complement strand
AGACCCGAGAGGTTCTGGCATGCTATACCATTTGTAGGAACTGCAAACTTTCCCTATTCGATCCTCACATGGGATATGCTCGTCCTTAATTCCTATCTATTTCTTAATATATTAATAGTCCTTTATGTTGGTTGTAATACCTATTTTGGAAGGGAACCTGATAAACATATATTGATGCCCCTTATTGTTATCTCCATTCCTCTCGCAGTAGCAGTTCACACTGTGACTGCCTTTGTTTATAATGGCCTTTCTGCCAGGCCCTTCTGGAATGCCTCTATACTTGCACCGCGATTCCTTGCCTCTGCCTTCTGCTCAGGTCCTTCATTACTCATAATCATCTTCCAGGTCCTCAGGAGATTTACTGGATTCAGGATAGAGGGCAGGGCTATGGAGAAGCTTGCTGAGATTGCTGCCTATGCAATGGCAATAAACATATTTCTTATGCTCGCAGAACTTTATAAGGAATACTATTCAAAGACGATTCATCTCACATCCCTTAGATATCTCTATGAAGGTCTCGACTCATACAGGAGGTTTGTCTTACCCATAAGGGTCTCCCTTCTGCTGAATATTTTAGGTCTCCTTTTCTTTCTTATTCCAGAGACACGAAAGAAGGCCCCTACACTTATTGCTGGAGCAGTGAGCATGTTTATAGGGATATGGATTGAAAAGGGAATGGGACTTGTGGTTCCTGGCTTTATTCCTTCGCCTCTTGGAGAAGTCTATGAATACAGCCCTTCAGTATATGAGATACTTATAGCCCTCGGTGTATTCTCCTCAGGAGCAATGCTCTACACCTTCAGTCTGAGGGCTGCTATAAGCCTCGAAACTGGAAAGCTGAGATATCCAGGTGCACCACCTCCAGTAATTGAAAAGGAGGGGCTTACAGCTGGCGACATAATGACAAAGGAAGTTATTGCTGTTTTACCCGAGACATCTGTTGATGAGATAGCAGGGCTCCTTATCAAACACAGGATCAGCGGGATTCCTGTTGTGGATAATGAAAGAAGGGTTCTTGGTATTGTCTCAGAATCGGATATCATATACAGGGAAATTCACAGGGATCCAGAGATTCTCGAAAGGCTTGGGGGTATAGTCCTTCCAGCCTATAGACAGACCATAAAGAAGGGTCTTACTGCTGGTGAGATAATGACCTCTCCTCCTGTGACAGCTCGTGTTGATACTACCCTCAGGGAGCTCGTTGAATTGATAGTCGACAAACGGATAAAGAGGGTCATAATAGTAGATAGTAGAGAGAGGCTCTGTGGCATAGTCTCAAGGATAGATATAGTGAAGGCTATAGAAAGGCTCCATTCTTGACATTCCTTACCTCAGGAGTTATCCTTTAATTGAGGGGGGTATGGAATATCTTAAGGATATTATTCCATGCTTTGGTGAAAGTGATAATCTCTCAGGAACTAAGCCTCTTTTCTTTAGGAGAAATTCCCTTCTATTCAGGGCTGATTCAAGGGCTGCTGATTTATATTTTTTAAAAGAAGGCTCTGTAAAACTCATAAGAAGGGATAAAAGGGGGAAGGAATTCATACTCAGGTATGTCAAGAAGGGCTGTCTCTGTTGCTGTCTCACTGTTTTCAATGATGGAAGATATCTCACAGATGCCATTGCCTGTGAGAACTCAGAAGTCATATTAATAAATAGAAAGGTCTTCAGGGATTATCTCTTGTCAAGAGCCGAGTTTATTGCCTTTTCTGTTATAAATTGTCTTGCTAAGGAGGTAGACTATCTCCTTAATACTATAGATGACCTTGTCTTCTGTGATGTTAAGGATAGACTTTTAAGGGCTCTTTTAAAGATCTACAACATGGACGGTAAGACCTTCATGAAAGTTACGCATGGTGACCTCGCTGCCTTAACGGGAACTACAAGGGAGGTCGTATCAAGAATTATGAGTTCTTTAAAAAGAGAAGGAGTCATTATCAATAGTAATATAAAGGGATTCCAGATAAGCCCTGAGAGACTTCGAGCCCTAATATGTGACTAAAGTCACTGAGGAAGACCCTATCTATCTCTAAAATATTTTTATGGAAAGAAGAAGATTTCTTGGCATCCTCCTTTCATTAACAGGAATTGGTGCGGTGGCTTCTTTCATATATCCTATCTTTAGATACATATTGCCGCCTGGTGAAATATCCTCAGGTTCTACTGTAAGGATTAAAAGAGGCGAGATTCCTTCTGGTAGTTTTAAGGAATTAGTTCTTGATAATAAGCCAATTATAGTAATCGAGATCCCAAAGAAGGGATATGTAGCCTTCTCAAAGGTCTGCACGCACCTCGGATGCCTTGTTAGATTTGACAGTGACAAAAAGGTCTTCATCTGTCCATGCCATGGTGGCACCTTTGACATTAACGGTAATGTCCTGAGTGGCCCTCCACCGAGGCCCCTTGAGAGGATAAACCTTAAGATAGAAGGTGAGGAGATTGTTATAGGATGAAGATAAGGGAATTCATAGATGAGAGGATTGCTTTTAGTGAGCTAATAAGGTCTCAGTTCAGTGAATACAGGGTCTCAGAGAGACTCAATATCTTTTATACCCTCGGCTTTGTTGCCCTTGCTGGATTTATTGTCCAGTTCATCACAGGCCTATTTCTCCTTATTTATTACATTCCCCATCCTCAGTATGCCTTTCAGAGTGTTCAGAGGATAATGAAGGAGATTCCCTATGGATGGCTCATAAGGCAGGTCCATGTAGTTGGAAGTAATCTGATGGTTGCTGTTGTATTTCTCCATATGTTCTCTGTCTTTTTTATGGGAAGTTATAAAAAGCCAAGAGAATTTACATGGTTTATCGGAGCAACAATGCTCTTTCTCTCCCTTACATTCTGCCTGAGTGGATACCTGCTACCCTGGAGCCAGTTAAGCTACTGGGCAACAACGATTGTTTCAAACCTTCCAACAGCCTTTCCAGTGGTTGGTGATTGTCTTGCTGATACCTTAAGGGGTGGAAAGTCTGTAACAGGCTTTACCCTGAGCAGGTTCTTTGGCCTTCATGTGGCATTACTCCCACCACTTCTTTCATTTCTTATTGCCCTCCATATATTCCTCATCAGAAGGACAGGTATATCCCTTCCACCATGGAATGCCTCGGAGGGGATGAAGGGTTCTGGTCAAGATATAGAAGGCATGCCCTTTTATAGATTTATGTTAAAAGAGCTCTCCATGGTGATGCTCTACCTGGCAGTCCTTTTTTTTATTATTGCCTTTATGCCGACCCTCTTTCTACCTGAGGATGCAAACACACCAGCTGACCCATCAAGGACACCAGAACATATAAGACCTGAATGGTATTTCCTTGCACCATATGAGATGCTTAAGTTAATCCCCTCTAAATTTCTTGGTATAACAGCCCAGCTCGTGTTTGTCCTTATATTCCTCTTCTGGCCCTTTATTGATAAATCACCTGAGAGAAACATCCTTAAGAGACCCCTTCTTCTCTGGACCTTTATTGGCATTACAGGCCTGTGGCTATTACTGACAATCCTTGGAGGTTATTGATGCAAAGACTATATCTTGCCCTAATTCTCCTTTTTCTTCTTTCTTCACCCCTTTACGGAAAGGAGGAGTGGAAGAGGGCCTTTGAGGAAGAGTATCTGAAGATATTTCCTGTTGATGAAGCACCAAAGAGAAATGTCTGTGTGAGCTGTCATATGAGTGAGATAATGCGGCCTGAATTAAGGACAATTCCTTCTCAATGGAGCAAGAGCTGGCATGCAAGAAACAATATATCATGTCATGACTGTCATGGTGGTGATCCAGAGGATGAAAAGAATGCCATGTCACCAGAGAGGGGATTTATTGGTAAGCCCTCCTTCAAAGATATTCCTCAATTCTGTGGCAGGTGTCATATAGGGATCCTTGAGCATTATATGAAAAGCGGTCATGGAAGGAGCCTCAGGCTAACAGGCCATGCCCCAACATGCGTTACCTGTCATGGAGCTCATGAGATTCAGAAGGCGAGTATAGAGATTATAAATGAAAAGCTCTGTAGTAGATGCCATTCTTACGAAAGGGCAAAGACAATGAAACAGGCACTGTCCGTTACAGAAAGACTGATAGTTGATACAGACAGGGCCCTTTCAGCTTTAAAAAAGAAGGGGATGATTTTAGAGAAAGAGAATGAGGAGTTTTTCAGAACCCATGCAGAGTTCCGTGCCCTCTTTCATACAACAGATGTAAATCTTGTAAAGGAAAGGACAGAGGAATTCACAAAGAGGCTTGGAGCTATCGAGACAAGACTCAGTCATTATTTTAAAGAACTTAACTTCAGAAGGAATTATTCAATATTTTTGATGCTCCTTTTTACTGGAATGGCTTTCCTGCTTTATCTTTTCTACAAAGAGAGGATGTGAAACCATCACTCTTCTCTCCTGTCTTATTACCATCCTATAATAGATATGGCAAGATGCTTCACCATCTACACAATTCCATATAATTATCCTTTAAAAATCTTCACTGTGACAAAAGTTACTGACCCCCATCGTTTGATTTAGATAGCATAATGAGGAAAAATGAACGAGGCCTTGAAAAAGATTATCCTCTGTTTTGACAACAGTGACCTATCCGTGATAGCTTCTGATGCTACGATTAATATTGCCCTTGCCTTCAATTCAGAGGTTGTTGGTGTTCATGGTTATAATGCCACCATGCATGAAGGCGCCTTCAGGATAATGGAACCGACCCTGCCAGAGAGATATCAAAAAGAGGAGATCCTTCAAAAACAGAGGGATGTTCATAATAAGCTCATAAACATAGGTATGGAAAAGATTTCCATTTCTTATCTTAAACCCCTAAGAGAGAGATTTGATGCCACATCTATCTCCTTCAGAGAACGAGTTAAAGAGGGTAAGAATTTCATAGCAGTAAGAGAGATTATAGAAGAAGAAAAAGGACACCTCGTTGTGATGGGATCTCATGGCTTTAACAGTAATGGTAATGGTTTTATTGGCAGTGTCTGTTTGAGGATAGTGAGATCAGTGGATACAAATTTCCTAATTGTAAAAGGAAGGGTGAATTTTGACTCTCCGAGATACCTTGTCTGCCTTGATGGAAGCTCTTCAGCCATAGGAGCCTTG
>DAISHO010000157.1:0-5095 GCA_036822495.1 Thermodesulfovibrionales bacterium | reverse complement strand
AGATTCATGACATGGGCTGCTGATACAAATTGGTCATGTCCAATTGCAAAGGCAGTGCCTATTGAGAAATATTTATCTGTTCTGATTGAATATGGGACAAGGTCCATGGGAAGGGGCCTTTCATAACTCAGGGAATCTTTTTCTGGTTTTTTAACTACCACTTCAAAAACAGCAGAATTGATAAGACTGAAGATCTTCTCCTTAACAGGTAGGCCCTCAGCCACCGCATAGGAATGTGATATCAAAGATACATACACAAGCACAAACAAAAAGATAAATCCCTTTTTCATGTTCCCTCCTTTTTAAACAATCTATTTTCTCATACCTGTCCAAAAATTTTTGAATTGGCATAAGACTGAAGTTTCCTTTAAGGAATTATTTTTCTTCAGCCTAAAGCCTAATTTGCCTGTAGCCTTAAGCCTATTTAAGGCCTTACTTCAATCTATTTTGGACAGCAGTGCTACTTTTTAAGGTAGCATATCCTTTAGGCGTTGTCAACTTTACATCTCTTTATGACTATTGAGTGTAAGGAATTATTTTTTATCATATTCGTTCGCTTGACCCTTCTGTGGCGAAATAGAGGTCAGATATCAGAAATCAGATGTCAGAAGAAAGTGAAGAGGTGAATAGGTTTATAGGTGAAGAGGAAAGAATCCATTCACCAAAAAACTTAAGGGGATACGCTCGCTATCCATTTATCTCTACAAAGATTCTCACAATATCAGAATCAAAGTGCTTACCAGCACATCTAAGAAGTTCCTCAATGGCCGTCTCTTTTGACAGGCCCTTTCTATATGGTCTGTCTGTTGTCATGGCATCATAGGCATCAGCAATAGCAATTATCCTTGCAAAGAGAGGAATCTCTTTACCTTTAAGCCCATCGGGATATCCAGAACCATCATACCTTTCATGATGACCCCGCATCCCGGGTATTACATCCTTGAGCTGTCTTATATGCTCAAGGATCTCAGCCCCATACTTAGGATGCATATTCATCTCTGCTGCCTCTTCATCAGTGAGTTTACCTTCTTTAAGAAGAACTCTGTCCCTTATGCCGATCTTTCCTATATCGTGCAGTATTGCAGCAAGCTTCAGGTTCTCAAGTTCTCTGGGAGAAAGCCCCATGGCTTTTCCGATTAGCAGTGAATAATTCATCACCCTTTTTGTATGGCCTCCTGTATAAGGGTCTCTTTTTTCTATGGTCTCTGCAAGGGCCTCTATTGTGCCATAAAAGGTCTCCTTCAATTCCTTGTACAGGTTTGCATTCTCTATGGCAATGGCAAGCTGATTTGCAAAGGCCTGAAGAATCTCAAGGTCATCATTGTCAAAATGTCCATTTTTCTTATTAATGGCCTCAAGGACTCCGATATTCTTCTCCTTTGTCCTTACAGGAACAGCAAGGATATCCCTGGTTGTAAAATCACTCTTCTGGTCAACACCGCTGAAAAATCTGGGGTCCTTCTTTACATTATCAACGATAACAGCCTCACCTTTTTCAGCAACCCATCCAGCAATACCTTCTCCCTTTTTGAGTCTTATCTCCCTCACCCTATCGCCTTTTTCACCAGTAGCAACCTCGAAATAAAGCTCTCCTGTTTCTTCATCTACAAGAAGAAGGCTTCCTGCCTCAGCCTCAACAAGTCCCTGGGCTGCTTCTATAGCCCTCTTTCTGATCTCCTTTGTATCAAGTGTTGAATTCACAAGAGAGGTCATCTCTATAAGGGCCTCGAGCTGTTTGAGCTTCTTCTCACTATTCTGAATCACCACTGATAAATCTCCTTATACCTGCAAATCGTTTTATAAAATAAGACTGATCAAGGCTTGATACAATCACCCTTCTGAGACTTCTCGACGCATGGACAAAAAGGTTATCACCTATGTAAATCCCAACATGATGAGGTAAAGCCCCTCTACCCGTAAAGAAAAAGACAAGGTCACCGGGCATGAGTCTTTCCATATCCACAGGTTTACCTTTAAGGAATTGCTCTTCTGCTGTTCTCGGAACCTCTATGCCAGAAGTTTTAAAGACTAATACACAAGGCCTGAACAATCAAGACCATCAAAGGATATGCCCCCTTTTTTGTAAGGTATTCCCTTTAATGAAAGGGCGAGCTCCACAATCTGTCTTCTTATATCATCTAATGGTTGAGAATCATTGCTTTTTTCTGGCGCACCATTTCTGTCTTTTAAATCTTCATCTTCCCCGGGTTCCTTATCCCGCGGATATTCCTTAAAATTACTTACACCATAAACCTTCAACACCAATGCCTGACCAACTCTTATACGATTACCCTTGAGGTGATTCCATCTTTTAATATCTTCTACTTTAAGACTGAATCTTTTTGAGATACTGTAAAGGGTATCTCCTTCTTTTATCTTATAGATAAAAAATGAGCTCCGTGCTGATACAGAAGAATGAAGGAGAATAATCAGGGTAAAGGTCAAAATAACTTTTCTCAACATGTTTTATTATAGCAAAACCCATTGACATCTTTATGAATTCCATGATACCTTTGAACATGCTCTCTTTTATCGGCGGAGGAAATATGGCAGAGGCCCTTATAAAGGGCATACTCAGAGGGATGGCTACTCTGAAACCTGAAGATATAATAGTGGCTGAACCAAGGGAGGAGAGGAGGAGGTATCTTTCTGAAAATTATCATGTCCAGACAACACCCTCTAATAGAGAGGCTGCTGATTCATCAAAGATAATTTTCCTTTCTGTTAAGCCTCAGAATATGGAGGAGGTTCTCGAAGAGATAAAAGACCTGATAGATCAAGAAAAGGTGATTGTATCAATAGCAGCTGGCATAACTATATCCTATATACATTCAAAACTGAAGACAGACAGGATAATCCGTGTAATGCCGAACACACCTGCCTTTGTTGGTGAAGGCATGTCTGTAATGTCTCTTTGTGAATGTTTTGGTGGACCTGAGGTGAATATTGTAAGAGAGATTTTAATGTCTGTTGGAAATGTTACAACCCTTCCAGAACATTATATGGATGCTGTAACAGCCCTGTCAGGAAGTGGCCCTGGATTTATTGCCTTCTTTGTAGAATGCCTGATTGAGGCAGGGATAAGGGCAGGTCTTCCTGAGGAGATTTCAAAGGAACTCGCTCTTGAGACATTCAAAGGTACAGCGCGGCTCCTTGAGACGGGGATACCTCCTGATAAATTAAGGGAGATGGTGACATCTCCAGGAGGAACAACACAGGCGGGTCTTGCATTGTTTAAAGAAAGGGACTTTAAAGGTATAGTGATTGAGGCCATCCTTTCGGCAAAGAAAAGAGCAGAAGAATTAAAGAAGGTTTAGGAGGCAGGATGTTCATCCTTGGTAATCTTATAATAGCTATTGCTGACATACTTGATATAGCCCTTACAGTTTATATGTGGATACTCATAATCTCTGCAATTATCAGCTGGGTTAATCCTGATCCCTATAATCCAATAGTAAGAACCCTTTATCTTCTCACAGAACCTGTTCTAAGGCCTATAAGAAGGATTATAGGTTACCGACTGGGACCTCTGGACATCTCTCCCATGATAGCAATACTTGCAATCTATTTTATAAAGAAATTTCTAATTGTATCACTTATAGAATTTGGATACAAAATAAAACAGGGATAAAAGGAGGTAAATAAAAATTGAGGATCACGCCGCTTGATATTCAGCAAAAGCAGTTTCCCATAAGATTCAGGGGTTTTGATGTAGAAGAGGTCTATGCATTCCTTGAGATTGTAAGGGAGGAGATGGAAAACCTTTTAAGGGAAAATGCATCCTTAAAGGAGCAGATACAGAGGCTGGAGAGCCAGCTGAAAGAATTCAGGGATATGGAGTCTACACTAAGAGAGACCCTGATGACAGCCCAGCAGATGGTTGAGGAATATAAAAATAACGCAAGGAAACAGGCTGAGCTTATCCTTAAAGAGGCAGAGCTCAAGGCAGAACAGATGATGAGGGATGCCCAGGAAAAGGTAATAAAGATTCATGAGGACATCATGGATCTTAAAGGCATAAGACAGCATATAAAAGAGGAATTGCGAAGGCTTCTTGAGAGCCACATGAGGATGCTTGAATTTGACAAAGAAAGGGAAGAATCTGAAGAGAGATGAGATTCACGAGGGTAAAGGGTGTTCATGATATTTATGAGCCTGAGATTCAGCTATATCAGAAGGTGGAAGAAATTTCAAGAGAGGTCTTCAGGGTTTATGGGTTCAAAGAGATAAGACTGCCTATTATTGAATATACTGAACTATTTCAGAGGTCTATTGGCTACACCACTGATATTGTTGAAAAAGAGATGTATACCTTTAATGACAGGGCGGGCAGGAGCATCACCCTCAGGCCTGAAGGGACTGCAGGTGCTGTCAGGGCTTATATAGAAAATGGATTTTATAATCTACCCTCACCCCAGAAGTTCTATTACATGGGACCAATGTTTAGATATGAAAGGCCACAGGCGGGTAGATACAGGCAATTCCATCAATTAGGAGTTGAGGCCTTTGGCAGTGATGCACCATTAATGGATGCAGAGTTGATTCTTCTTCTAAGAACACTTCTCATGAGACTCGACTTCAAAAATCTTATCATAGAGATCAACTCCATTGGCTGTTCAGAATGCAGGCCCGTTTATAGAAGCAGGCTGATTGAATTCTTCTCTTCAAGGATAAGTGCTTTCTGTTCGGATTGCCAGAGAAGATTCGAAAAAAATCCATTAAGACTTCTTGACTGCAAGGTTCCTCAGTGTATAAAGGCAAGAGAAGATGCACCCTCTATCCTTGATTCACTCTGTGAGAATTGCAAGGCTCATTTTAATAGAGTCATATCTTATCTTGATTATATGGGTATATCCTTTTCTGTAACCCCTACACTTGTGAGGGGTCTTGATTATTACACAAGGACTATCTTCGAGATCAAGAGTGAGTCCCTCGGCGCCCAGAATGCTATAGCAGCAGGCGGAAGATACGACAATCTCGTTGAAGAATTCGGAGGCCCTCCAACACCTGCCATCGGATTTGCAATAGGTATGGAAAGACTCGTGAGCCTTTTAAAGATAGAAAAGGCGGAAGAAAAGCTACCAGACTGTTACAT
>DAISHO010000156.1:0-5260 GCA_036822495.1 Thermodesulfovibrionales bacterium | reverse complement strand
TGTGAGTATTGGAGAGAAGATGGGACTTAAGCCAAACAGTGAGCTTATTGTCTATACCTTTCAGGAGATTCAGGACCCCTTTACAGGTAAGGCATCGTGCGATATCGTGAGGCTTCCTGTAAAACTTATCGTTTCAGACCAGCTTCAGGCAGATAAGGCATGGACTATTATTGAAGGTGATCCTAATCAGATAAGGCGTGTAAGGACTGGCCAGCTCGTTGAAAGGGCACCATTAAAGGGAAAGGGCTTTTTTGAGACAATAGGCCACTAAGTGAAAATTACCTTTACATTCAGAGGAGTCTGTATGATCTTTATTTATTAAAGAAGGCTGGAGTTCAACAGGCTTTAGACAGGCTACAGGCTTCGGGCCACAAGAAAGTAGAAAAAAACCTGAAGCCTAACCTTAAGCCTGTTTTCAGCCTAAGCTTTTAATAGGAGGTGTCTATGAAGACTCGAGGTATCACAGGATTAATGGCTCTACTTCTTATCTTCTCTGTCTGGGGCTGTGCAAAAAAGCCTGTTGAGAGATGCGTCTCTCCAGAGGACAATGCCCCTCACCATTATCTGAGGGGAATGGAGGCCCTTGAGCAGGGCAAGATTGAGGCTGCCATGGAAAAGTTTGATAGGGCTTTATACTGTGACGAGAAGTTCTCCATGGCCCATTCAGGCCTTGCCATTGCAAAGGCTATGAAGGCAGGCCTCCAGAAGGACCCTAAATTCAGACAGGTGGAGGTCGAGAGGGTTGAAGAAGAGCTGAAGCTCGCAAAGAAGACAGCTGAAAAACCTGAAGAGGAGTTTGATTATTATCTTGCCATTATCCGTATCAACACAGCACTGAAAGGAAAGGACTGGCTCGAGAAGGCTCAGGATGCCTATAAAGATGCCATGAAGCTGAAGGTGGATGAGAAGAGGCTTATTTATTACCAGGGCGTGGAGGCAGGCCATTACTTTATGGGCCTTGCCTATCTTGAGGCCCTTGAATTCCAGAAGGCAAGGGATAAATTTGCTGATGTCCTCAATGCAAGGCGTGAGGGCAAGTGGCATGGACTTGCTGATAAGGCCTGGAAGAAGACTGACAAGATTGTTCGGGCAATGGCAGGGATAACTGTTGGAGATGTGGGTAAGAAGATTGCCATTAAGGAACAGGTTACAAAGGGAGACCTTGCAGCCTTACTTATCGATGAACTTAAGCTTGATAAACTCTTTGCAGGAAGAATTGCCGTCCAGTCACAGGTTGAAAAACTCAAACCCGAATTTACACCCGCAGACATATTGAACCACCATTTTAAGGAAGAGATTCTTACTATCCTTAAATGGAAGGTAAGGGGTCTTGAGCCTGTCTATGATGAGGCTACAAAGGCTTATCTCTTTAAACCAGAAGAGCCTGTTAAGCGTGGTGATATGGCCTTTATCCTTGAGGATGTCCTTATAAAGCTCACAGGTGATGAGAAACTTGCAACAGCCTATTTTGGTCATGAGAAATCTCCTTTTCCTGATGTAAGGCCTACCTCTCCCCTTTACAATGCAGTGATGAATATGACCACCCGTGGTATCATGGAGCCAGAGCTTTCAGGAGAGTTCAGGGTTGATGCACCAGTAGATGGGGCGGAGGCCCTTCTTGCCATAAGGGTCTTAAAACAGAAAATGAATATCTATTAAAAGGAGGAAGCCATGAAGAAGAAAGGTCTTTTAATTTTATTGCTCCTTGGGGTTTGTAGCATAGTCTTTGCCCAGCAAGAAATGATGCCAGGCATGACACAACCCCAGCAGATGCAACAGCCTCCATCACAGATATCAGCCACATTTCAGGCAGCAAATCAGTGGCTACAGCAGAACAACCTTTCCATAACAACCTCACCAGAACAGGCCTTTATAAATGACTATCTCCTTGTTGCTGCAGAAGGTCTTCCCTCTCCCACATCGCGTACACCAGGACAGAAAAGGCTTACTGCTGAGAGGGCAGCCACTGCCCTTGCCTATAGACAGCTTGCCGAGATCCTTGAAGGAGTTGCCGTTGTTGGAGATACCCTTGTAAGAGATGCCGAGCTCCAGTATGATGTTGTGAGGACCGCAGTAGCAGGTTTTGTTAAGGGTGCCCAGATTGTATATAAAGAATGGAATCCCCAGGAGGAGGTTGCCCTTGTTATTGTGAAGATAGGTATGTCAGGACCGAAGGGATTTGGAGGTCTCATGTATGAAAAAATAATGGGTGACCCTAATATTAAAAAGGATGTTCTTAAGCCTGAGCCACAGTTTAAGGCAAAGCCTGTTCCCCTTGAAGAGAACTATGATGGTCTCATAATTGATGCTACAGAGGTCAATTTCAGGCCTGCCCTAATTAACAGGATCTTCACTCCAAAAGGTGATATCCTTTATGATCCTTCAAAGGTCAGCCAGAAGGTTCTTGTTGAACAGGGATGCGGAGAATACACAAACAGTATAGAGAAGGCAAAGGCAGCCCTTGAAAAGAGGGGTGTGAAGAATCCCCTTGTTGTAAAGGCAAGTGGCACAGTAAGTCCTTCAGACCTACAGGTATCGGATGAAGATGCTGTAAGGATATATTCAGCAAACCAGAAGTCAAACTTCTTTGCCAGTGCAAAGGTTGCCTTTGTGCTAAGGTAAAGGTAAAAGGGCGATGCCATCTGGCATCGCCCAGATTTCCGATGAATAGGCTGATTTTGATATTGCTCTTTCTCTTTATTCCTCTCACACCCTATTTATCCCATGCCTCAAAAGAGATAACCCTTTCAAAGGAGCATAAAGCTAAATTAGAAAGGCTTGCTCAAAGGATTGCCGATGACATATCCCTGAGAGGTATAAAAACAGTAGAGATAGAAAATTTTACAGACCTCAAGGGAAGGTCACGGGCTCTTGAGAAGGCTATAACGCTTAGATTCAAAAAGGCCCTTATCAGGGCATCTAAGGGTAGATTCAGCGTTGTGGACAACAAAGGAGAGATATTAATAAAAGGCACAGTCCTTACTTATAAGGAAAAGAATAGGTTTGACCTGAAGATAGAACTCACTTCCAATGGCACTGTCCTGTCCACTTATAGTTCGATATTTAAAGAATAGGAGGAAAAAATCCTGCACCTCGGAGGTGCAATATTTAAGGGCTATTAAGTTGACATAATTAACAAAAATGTTAATAATCTATATTTAATGAAATATTTAGAACTCAAGGCATTAGAGAGGAAGTCTTATTTTACCTCTCAGGATGTGGCTGAGCTTCTGGGAATAAAACATGCCTCTGCGGTTGTTCTTTCCACGAGATATGTTAAAAAAGGGCTATTTATAAGACTTAAGAAAGACCTTTATGTAATAAAAGAGAGATGGCAGAGAAATTCTCTCACAGAGTATTTTCAGATTGCAAATATCCTTCAGGTTCCATCCTACATTTCCCTGCTCACAGCCCTTTCTTTTTACGAGGTAACCACTCAGATTCAGAGGGAATTCTTTGAATCTGTTTGTATTAAAAGGACAACAAGATATGAGATTGATGGTATTTTATTCAATTATTACAAGCTCAACAAAGAATTTTATTTTGATTTCCTAAAGCAAGGAGATTTTTTTATCGCCACAAAAGAGAAAGCCCTTCTGGATGCAGTATATTTATGGTCTTTTGGAAAATACAGTCTTGATCTATCCTCCATAGATATTTCAAAAATAGAGTTAAAAAGGCTAAAAAAACTTCTGGCAAAATACCCAAATAGAACAAAAAAGGCGGTTGAGAAGATATGCAAGATTTAATCAAACAGGAGCAGTTTGAGATAGAGGTTTTAGACAGGCTTAAAAGTGGCAGGTTTCTTGATAACCTGATTTTTACTGGTGGCACTATGCTCAGGCTCTGTTATGGACTGAATAGGTTTTCCGTTGACCTTGATTTCTGGCTTTATAAAAAGATTGATACAGAAGGATACTTTAGCCAGTTAAAAGAATTTCTTTCAAGGCATTACTCAATAAAGGATGCAGAAGATAAATTCTATACAATTCTTTTTGAAATAAAGTCAAAGGGCTATCCGAGAAGTCTTAAGATTGAGATAAGAAAAAAGATAGAAAAGGTAAAGACAGAGTTATCTATTGCTTATAGTAGATATTCAAGTATTCAGGTTCTTGTGAGGACGCCTTCACTTCAGGAGGTCATGAGTTCAAAGATAGAGGCATTTCTAAATAGAAGAGAGATCAGGGATGTATTTGATATAGAGTTTTTATTAAAAAAAGGAATTGAACTGAAGGCACCAAAAGAAGAGCTTGAGAAGCTCCTTCAGGGGATAAGCTCTTTAAGCAAAAAGGACTATTCTGTAAAGCTCAGCTCAATCCTTGAACCAGAGGAAAGAAGGTATTATACAAAAGAGAATTTCAAGATTCTCCTTATGAAGATAAAAGGGGTGTTAAAATAAGTTGTGAAAAATACCTTGAAAGGGGCTTTGGAAAGTTTTATTATTATTTATGAAAAAGATAGGTTGCCAAAGTAACAGTTAGGAGACATATGATGAAAAGTTTTCTGGTCATATTAGTCCTTTTGCTTGCTTCCCATGTTTATGGCGGGCAGTCTATGATTACAGAATCTGAAGGCTACGCCTGTATGGGAGAGGACAGGACAAAGCGTCAGACAGAGGAAACAGCTCTTCAGGATGCAAAGAGAAAGGCTATTGAACAGGTTTCGACATACATTCAGTCTGAGACACAGGTAAAGGACTTTGAACTTCAAAAGGACATTGTAAATGCTTATGCAAATGCAAAGGTGAGAGTTATTGAATCACAGGGCAGGTGGGACAGCGAACCTCCAAAGGTAGGGGACTGTTACAGGATAAAGATTAAGGCAGAGGTCATTCCTGATGAAGAGGCAATGAGAAAATTCTCACAGGCAAAGGAGCTTGATGACCCATCAGCACCCCTTAAGGTAAAGGTATGGGCAGAGAAAAAGGAATACAAGGCTGGAGAGAGAATTAGACTTTTTCTCAAAGGCAACAAGCCCTTTTATGCAAGGGTGCTATATAAGCAGGCAGATGGCACACTTGTCCAGATACTTCCAAACCCATACAGGAAGGACAATTACTTTCAGGGTGGTGTTGTCTATGAGATACCCTCAGGACCTGACAGATTTGAGCTTGAGGTAACACCACCTTTTGGTGAGGAAAGTTTTATTGTTTATGCAAGCACAGAAGAGCTGGGAAACCTTGAGCTTGAGCAGGCAGGCGGAGTCTACAAGGTTCGCACAACCCTTGATAAGGCAGGAGAAAAGACAAGAGGAATAAAGA
>DAISHO010000155.1:0-5261 GCA_036822495.1 Thermodesulfovibrionales bacterium | reverse complement strand
TATCAGCTCGATGCCATAAGGCAGGCACTGTCAATTATTGATGAGCAAAATGGTCTCCCTTTCCCCACATCACCCCACAAAACCAGCCCATAGCAGACCAAATTGTTCAGATTGTTGACCAAATCCTTTCTATTAAAGACCCTACTCCCGATGCTGACACCAGCCATTTAGAAAGAGAAATTGACAGGTTGGTTTATAAGTTATATGATTTAACAGATGAAGAGATAAAAATCATAGAAAATAAACCATGAAATACAGTCCTGATATTCACCATCGCCGTTCAATTCGTTTAAAAGGGTATGATTATTCACAACAGGGAGCATATTTTGTGACCATTTGCACGCATGATAGGGAATGTCTATTTGGAAAAATTGTAAACGGTGCAATGGTATTAAATGATGCAGGCAAGATGGTTGCAAAATGGTGGCATGAATTAAATACAAAATTTCCAAATATTGAACCAGGTGCACATATTATAATGCCAAATCATTTCCATGGTATTATCATCATCGTAGGGGCAGACCTATGTGTCTGCCCTGATAATAATACAAATCAGGGCGAACACACAGGTCAGGGCGAACACACAGGTCAGGGCGAACACACAGGTTCGCCCCTACATAAAATCGTGCAATGGTTTAAAACAATGACAACAAATGATTATATCAAAAATGTCAAAATCAATAATTGGAAACCATTTAATAAAAAATTATGGCAAAGGAATTATTATGAACACATTATTAGGAATGAAATTGAATTAAATAAAATTAGAGAATATATTCTGAACAACCCATTGAATTGGGAAACAGATGAAAATTATAAGATTTGACCAAATCCTTTCTGCCAAAAACCAAAATCCAGACGCGGATATACCAGCCATTTAGAACGAGAAATTGACCAGTTGGTTTATAAGTTGTATGATTTGAAAGAGAGGAAGAGATTAAGATAATAGAGGTCTAAAATGAAAAAGCTCCTCTATGCAGCCTATGGGTCTAATCTTCTTAAAGAGCGTTTTATGGTTTATATCAAAGGAGGAGAATTTTGTGGTAATAGATACAGGGGATGCAGAGACAAAACAGAGCCAGAAGACTTTGGATGGATGTATGTTCCATACAGATTGTATTTTGCTAAAAAATCTCCGAGGTGGGAAAATAAAGGAGTGGCTTTTCTAAGCTGTGAAAAAGAAAAAGATCCGCAATACCACGCAGTGGTTAGATTATGGAAGATATCAGAAAGTCAGTTTTCAGATATACATGGGCAAGAGGGTAAAAGCTGGTATTATAAAATCTTAGAACTTGGAGAAAAAGATGGACTTAAAATAAAGACAATAACAGGATGCTGGATTAATGAATTAAATGCACCTTCAGAGAAATACCTCGATATTATAAAAAGGGGGCTAAAAGAGGTTACTCAATAGGATGATGAAAAAATAAAGAACTATCTAAAAAAGTTTCTTAACACTTAAGATTTCGTGTGATATAATTAATCATGCCAGAAATTAAGATTCCAAAGGAACTTCTCTGGGATTATAAAGAGCCTCCTCAGGATATCCTCTGGAGGCTTCAAAGAATCGCAGACTTCTTTCCTGCCTACGGCACAGACAGGGATACGGTGGAACTTTTGTTTAAATACAGAGACAGGCTAAAACTTGAAGAGGGAAAATATAAATTGATAGAACTCTACAAAGAGGTATGGGATGAAAAGACTTCAAAGGCCCTTTCCACCAGAGAGGGAAATTGAGGATAATCTAATTCTCACTCCGCATCAGAAAGATTTTTTAAGGGCCTTTTCAAAATCTGATATTAAAAATCTTTTCAGATTAACCGGGGGAACGGCCCTGAGCGCCTTCTATCTTGAGCATAGATTATCAGAGGACCTTGACTTTTTTTCTCAAGAAAAGATCCCCTTCTACATTGTAGAGGATTTTTTAAAATCCCTGGATTTTATAGATACAATTACTTATACAAGGCTCTTTGATAGAAATATTTTCACCCTAAATCTAAAAGATGGAAGAGTATTAAAGACAGAATTTACATATTATCCTTTAAAAAGCCTTGAGGAGACAAACATGATTGATGGTTTACAGATTGATAGTTTTCTCGATATCATAGTAAACAAGCTCTGTGCTATGGCTGAAAGGATTGAACCAAAAGATTATGTGGATCTCTATTGTGCCCTCATAAGTAGCAATGTTCCCTTTGATGAACTAACAGATCTTGCAGAAGAGAAATGTGAGATAAAGGGAATAAGGCACATACTGAAGGCCCGACTACTTCAGGTACCAGAAGGGATTGAAAAACTGCCACTGAAGGTAGCTGTTACAAAGGCGGATATTGAAAGGCTCTTCAGAAATCTTATTAAGGAGAGCCTTGATAAGGAACTCGGCTAATATTAAAGGCCTTAAGCCTCAATTTAGGCTTAAGGCTGAAGGCGATAGAGGGAAGGTATTTTATATTTTCTTCAGCCTTCAGCCTATAGCCCTCAGCCTATTTAGTACATGTCTCCCATGCCCGGAGATGGCATCTTGGATTTCTCTTCCTCTGGTATCTCTGTGACCATCACCTCTGTTGTGAGCATCAAACCAGCCACACTTGCAGCATTCACAAGGGCAAGCCTTGTGACCTTTGTGGGATCGATTATCCCGGCCTTCATCATGTCAGTGTATTCTTCTTTCTGGGCATCAAATCCAAAGTTTGTATCCTTTGATGCCTTTACCTTTTCAACAATCACAGCTCCCTCAAGTCCCGCATTCTGAACTATATTCTTTATAGGCTCCTCGAGGGCCTTTTTAACAATCTCTACACCAATCTGTCTGTCTCCCTCAAGTTTGAGCTTTTCAAGGGCAGGTATGCACCTTAAGAGGGCAACTCCACCACCAGGCACAATACCTTCCTCAACCGCAGCCCTTGTTGCATGAAGGGCATCCTCAACCCTTGCCTTCTTCTCCTTCATCTCTGTCTCAGTGGCAGCACCAACCCTGATTACTGCAACTCCGCCCGCAAGCTTTGCAAGCCTTTCTTGAAGCTTTTCTCTATCATAATCAGATGTCGTCTCCTCAATCTGAGTCTTGATCTGCTTGATCCTTCCCTGAATCTTCTGAGGGTCACCAGCACCCTCAACTATTGTGGTATTCTCCTTATCTACAACAACTTTCTTTGCCCTTCCGAGGTCAGAGAGTTTAATATTCTCGAGCTTTATGCCGAGGTCCTCTGTAATAGCTGTGCCACCAGTAAGGATTGCGATGTCCTCAAGCATTGCCTTTCTTCTTTCACCAAATCCAGGTGCCTTTACCGCACACACCTGAAGGGTTCCGCGGAGCTTATTCACTACAAGGGTTGCAAGGGCCTCACCCTCAACATCTTCTGCAATTATGAGAAGGGGCTTTCCCATCTTTGCAATATTTTCAAGAAGGGGGATAAGGTCCTTCATAGAGGATATCTTCTTTTCATGGATCAGGATGAAGACATCCTCATATACGCATTCCATCCTTTCAGGATCTGTGATAAAGTAAGGTGAGATATAACCCCTGTCAAACTGCATCCCCTCAACAACATCAAGGGTTGTTGCGAGTCCCTTTGCCTCTTCAACTGTTATAACACCATCCTTTCCGACCTTATCCATTGCATCAGCTATGAGGTTCCCTATCTCAGGGTCATTGTTTGCAGAGATAGCACCAACCTGTGCAATCTCCTTTTTGTCCTGAACTGGCTTGCTGAGCTTCTTAAGCTCCTCCACCACTGTCTCAACAGCCTTATCAATACCACGCTTCAGTTCCATAGGATTTGCACCAGCAACAACATGCTTCATACCCTCTTTGTAGATTGAATAGGCAAGGACTGTTGCAGTTGTCGTTCCATCACCTGCTGTATCTGATGTCTTGCTTGCTACTTCTCTTACAAGCTGGGCACCCATGTTCTCAAAGGGGTCCTTAAGCTCTATCTCCTTTGCAACAGTGACACCATCCTTTGTAATAAGGGGTGAGCCAAATTTTCTGTCAATTATTACATTTCTTCCCTGAGGTCCCAAGGTTGCTTTTACTGCATTTGTAAGGATTGTTACACCATCAAGTATCTTCTGTCTTGCATGTTCATTGAATATAAGCTGTTTTGCTGCCATATCTCCGCACCTCCTTTATTCTTCCAATATCCCAAGGATATCTTCTTCTTTAATAATAAGATATTCCTGATTATCAAGGTTAATCTTTGTGCCCGAATATTTGTCAAAAAGAACAGTATTACCAACCTTCACCTCTTTTACCTCTGTTCCGACTGCCTCCACGACCCCTTTCTGAGGTTTTTCCTTTGCTGTATCAGGCACATAGAGACCACCAGGGGTCTTTTCCATTTCTTCTGAATACTTAATGAATACTCTTTCCTTAAGCGGTTTAAACTTCATAGGCTCCACTCCTTTCCGTTTGGATTTTAAAAATTATTGTCCTCACAAGGTGAGGATTATTATTAGCACTCTTTTTAAAGGAGTGCTAATAATATATTAGACCTTTCAGCACTTAATCAAGGTCAGTATTAAATAAAAAGTGAGATTTTAAGGAAAATAAGAAAAATAAACGCAAATTTTCTATTATTTACTTAAAGATTTGAGGTTTTTTTCTTATTTTCTATAAATGCATCCATCTCCTCTTTAAAATAATCAGCCTTTTTTCTGACCTCATAGGGTATCCTGCTTTCATATAACTTAAGGCCTTCCTTTAATTCTTCTTGAAAGGTCTCATAGAATGTCCCTTTATTTATAGCTTCGTCAAATTTTTTTGGGTTATAAAAATAGATATCTGAGATAATAGTCCTTGCAAGTCTTTTTGCTTTTTCTATCATCTCATCGTCAATGTCTGGAGTTACTATTTTTGTATCTGGTGCCTTTGGTGGTAAAGTAACGGTTGGTGTTTCACTAACCACCTTTCTCTCAGGGGGGCTTATCTGTCCTTTTATAGATGTTAGCTCCTCTTTCTCAACAGATGGTGGTATAAAACTATCAAATCCCTTCGGAAGTGACCTTTCAGAAGGTGGTGGAGTAACAGCCTCTTTCCTTTCTCCTGTCATAACCTCTTTTTCGCCAGGAGGTTGCGATAACGATGGCTGGGGAGCCCCGGATATTAAGACCTTTATCTTTGTGATGAGGGAATCCTTAATCTCGTGGTCTTCAATAATATCATCAGCACCGTATAGGGAAGCGGGTGGCCTTTTGTATCTTGTCCTGTCATAAACAGAGGCAACAAGTATAACCTTTATATCTTTTGTATACTCAATCTC
>DAISHO010000154.1:0-5268 GCA_036822495.1 Thermodesulfovibrionales bacterium | reverse complement strand
TTAATTCCTGAGGTGAAAGGGCCTTTACTGTGGCATTTGTTCCTACAGGCATAAAGACAGGGCAGTTTACAACTCCCCTATCAAGTATAAGTTTGCTCAATCTCGGGCTATTTGAGAAAGTTTTTTTCACAAGCTCAAACTTCATGGATTTTATTATAACCTATAAATATAGGCTTAAGGCTGCACTTGTGATATAATATCTTCATGGAAGAGCGCAGAGGCTTTCAGAGAGAACCTGCCTCAGAAGAGGTAACCTTCAATGTTACCATCTATGATAGATTTGAAACAAAAAGTGTGGAGGCAAAGGCAAAGGTTATAAATAAGAGCGAGAAGGGATTGTGCCTTGTAACTTCTATTTCCCTTGAGCCAGGTCATGTCCTCATAATAGACAACCATGAGGTTGGCCTTGTGAAATGGTCTAAAAGGGAAGATTCTCACTACATTGCTGGAGTTCTGAGAAAAGGTAAGATATATGGATTGCCCAAGGGTTGAAAGGAATAAAAAATATTGCAACTGTTCCTATGAGCCCTGCTCAAAAAAATTCAGGTGCTGTGACTGTCTCCATTATCACAGGCAGAATGGTGAACTGCCAGCCTGTTTCTTTAATTCAGATATCGAGAAGACTTATGACAGAAGTATTAAAAACTTTATCAGACAGAACAGGCTATAGGCTGAAGGCCTTAGGCTTCAGGATTTTTTTATTTCCTATAGCCTGTAGCCTATGATAGCCGGTGTGGCGGAATGGCAGACGCAGGGGACTCAAAATCCCCCGCTCCTTTGAGGGCATGTGGGTTCAAATCCCTCCACCGGCACCATAACAGAGCTCAGAGGTCAGAAATCAGATGTCAGATGCTCTGGAAAATTTTCCTTAGATTCCACTTCCGACCTCTGATCTCTGGCCTCCCTTTTATAAAGGTGGCACGCTACTCTGGAATCTTCTACCATAAAAACCTCAGGTGCAACCTTATCACAGGGGTCAAATCTTTTCGGGCATCTTGGAGCAAAAGGGCAACCTGAACTGTTACTTCCGCCATCAACTGGAATAGCAAATGCATCGGGAATTTCGTCTATCTTAAGAGAGCCTTTTTTTATCTTTGGTTTTGTAACACTTGGAATAGATTCAAGAAGCATCTGTGTATAGGGATGACAGGGTCTTGAAAAAAGTCTTTCTGTAGGTGCCTCCTCAACAATCCTTCCAAGATACATAACAAGGACATAGTCACTGAAATAGTGTACAACCCTCAAGTCATGGCTTATAAAAAGAAATGAGATATTTTGCTTCTGCCTTAGTTCATTCAAGAGATTCAATATCTGTGCCTGAATAGATACATCAAGGCTTGAAAGGGGCTCATCAGCCACAATAAGCTCTGGATTTACACTGAGGGCCCTTGCAATGCATATACGCTGTCTCTGGCCTCCGCTGAATTCATGGGGATATTTATCCATAGCATCAGGCGATAAACCTACATTCTGAAGTAGTTGAGCAACCCTATCCCTTATATTTTTTTTATCAACTATCCTGTGAATTCTTAATGGTTCAGCAAGTGTACTGAAGATACTCATCCTTGGATTCAGTGAGGCAAAAGGATCCTGAAATACAATCTGTACTGACCTCCTGAATGCCTTAAGCCTTTCTCCTTCAAGACTGAATACATCCGAACCCCTGAAAAAAACCTTTCCCGATGTGGGTTCAAGAAGCCTCAGGACAATTTTTGCTACTGTTGATTTTCCGCAACCACTCTCTCCTACAAGGGCTACAGTCTGACCCTTATGCACACTAAAACTCACTCCATCGACAGCCTTGAGGAGACCCTCTCTGAGATTAAAATACTTCTTTAGATTAATTGCTTCTATAAGCTTTATACCCTCAGACATCTCACAAAGTGACCCCTTTCAATTTCTCGAAGTTCTGGTTCTGTTATCTTACATTCATCAATGGCCCTTTCGCATCTTGATGAAAACCTGCACCCTCCTGGTATTTCTTTTATAGAGGGTATCGAACCGGGGATCGGCTTCAGGTTTTTTCCTCTAAGCTCTGGGAGGGACTGTATAAGGCCTAATGTGTAAGGATGTAGAGGATTTATAAATAATTGCTCTGTATCGGCTATCTCCATGATCTTACCAGAATACATAACAGCAACCCTGTCTGAATGCTGTCTGACTATTCCAAGGTCATGTGTAATGAGGAGCACAGTAAGACCATAGGCTTCTTTTAATCTATCAAGAAGGTCAAGGATCTGGGCCTGTATGGTCACATCAAGGGCGGTCGTTGGCTCATCAGCTATCAAGATGCTCGGCTTACAGGCAATTGCCATCGCTATCATAACCCTCTGCCTCAAGCCTCCTGAAAGCTGATGGGGATAATCATTAAACCTTTCTTCAGGAGATGGGATATTTACCTGTCTTAAAAGTTCAATAACCATACCCCTGGCTTCCTTTTTTGAAAGCCCGAGATGTGTTATAAAGACTTCCGAGACCTGGTATCCTATAGTTAACACAGGATTTAAGGATGTCATGGGCTCCTGAAACACCATAGCTATCTCTTTCCCCCTTATTCTTCTTAATTCCTGAGGAGGCATAGTTAGGAGGTCGAGACCTTTATAGATTATCCTTCCTTTTGATGAGATATTTTCCGGAAGTATCCCCATAATTGCAAGGCCCGTCATTGTTTTACCGCTTCCGCTCTCACCAACTATACAGCAGGTCTCCTTTTCCCTAATGGAAAGATTAATAGATGAGACGATCTCTAACTTTGAATCCTTTAAAAATATAGAGAGAGACTCTATCCTTAGAAGTGCATCTTTATCAGTTAAGTCCATATTCGAGGCCACACCTGAGTAGTAATTCGAGACTGATGTAGTTGCCTATAACTCCTTTGCCTTTAAAAGCGAAAGGTATATCTTTACCTCTTTAAGGTCAGGATTTATATCGAGTGCCCTTTTCCATTCCTCCACTGCAAGACCTGTATGGCCCTGCATGTAATAAGTAATTCCGAGCTGAATCCAGGCCTGAACAAAATTTTGATTTATCTCCTTTGCCTGTGTAAATTCCTGAATAGCCAGCCCCACTTTGCCTGTTGCCCTGTAAGCCATGCCCAGTTTTACCCTCACATCTGGAAGATTAGGTCTTAGAGAAAGGGCCTTTCTGTATTCATCGATAGCCTCTTCATAAAGGTCCATATCAAAGTAGAGGTTTCCGAGTTTAAAGTGTTCATTGGCGAGTTTTCCAGCAATATACGGGTCTATATTCTTTTTCCCTGTTATGGCAAGCTGTTTGGCATTATTGAAGGCCTCCTGAGCCTTCTGGAATTCGCCCATCTCATTGTAAGTAACAGCAAGATTAAGGAGTGCCTCTGTGTAAAAGGGATTGAGCTTCAGGGCCTCTTCAAAATGCTCTGCTGCCTTTTTCAGGTCACCCTTCATGCTGGAGATGATGCCGAGCTTGTTGTGCACATCAGCATATTTAGGGTTTTGCTTCAGTATCTCCCTTAGGTAGGGTTCTGCCTCAAGGTATCTACCCTCTTCGAATAATTCAAGACCCTTACGATATATCTCTTCACTTAGATTTGCCATGGATAAGTATAATGGATTATGCGTCATCCTTGTCAACACTACGCACTACCTGGCCTTTTTATCTTAAAACTACTTGAGACCTGCAGCAGGCCTTTGAGGTAAAATAAAAATAATAGAGTGTCTGCTCAAAAGGAGTTTGGTATGATGAATTATATAAAATTAATCTTAGCCCTGCTTTTGACTTTTTACTTTGCTGCCCAAGCCACTGCTTCTGAAACTAATACCTATCCTGCCACCAAAGAGCATTTCCTTAAAAATGGCTTGAAGGTAATAATCATTGAAGACCACAAGGCACCTGTGGCAACCTTTCAGGTATGGTACAGGGTTGGCTCTGTGGATGAGCCAAAGGGAAAGACAGGTCTCAGTCATCTCCTTGAACACATGGCATTTAAAGGAACACCAAAATATGGTTCAAAGGTACTTTCAAAACTCGTTCAGAAAAATGGTGGCATTGACAATGCCTATACAACAAAGGACTATACTGCCTATTTCCAGATACTCCCTTCAGACAGGATATCCCTTTCTATAGACCTTGAGGCAGATAGAATGAGAAACCTCCTTTTAAAGGAAGAGGATTTGAGATATGAGAAGGCTGTTGTGATGGAAGAGCGGAGGCTTAGGTATGAAGATGACCCTGAGGCATCTCTGTTTGAAGAACTCCTCCTTACAGCCTTCAGTGCCCATCCTTACAGATGGCCTGTCATTGGACTCATGTCTGACCTTAGCTCAATTACTCGGGAGGACATCTTTAATTATTACAGAATGTTCTACTCACCAGAAAATGCCTTTATCATTGTTGCTGGAGATGTAAAAACTGAGGAGATTTTGAGGGATATCCAGCTCGCCTTTGAAAACCTCGAGGGCCCAAAAGAAAAAAACCTCATTACCAATTATACAGAGGAACCCCCTCAGAGGGGAGAGAGGAGGTTTTATCTTAAAAAAGAGGCTGAACTTCCCTATATCCTCATTGCCTATCATGTGCCATCCTTTCCTCATGAGGACTCAGCAAGCCTTGAGGTTCTCAATGCCCTCTTAACAGGTAAAAGTGGAAGACTCTATAAAAAACTAATTTCAGAAAAGAAGATTGCCACCTCTGCTGATGCCTCCTATTCAAGCCTTAACAGGTTCCCTTATCTCTTCTTTTTTGATGGAGTGCCTTTAAAAGGAAAGGATATCCATGAGATTGAAAAGGCAATCTATGAGGTTATTGAAGAGATAAAGACTTCACCACCATCCCTCAGGGAGGTCCAGAAGGCAAAAAACCAGATAGAGGCCTCTTTTATAATGTCAATGGATTCTGTATATTCCATGGCAAGACTCATAGGCACCTTTGAGCTCATTGGAGGCTGGAGGCTCAAGGATAAATATCTCGAACTCATTCGCTCTGTTACCCCAGAGGATGTCCAGAGGGTAGCAAGGAAATACCTTATTGAGGACAATAGAACTGTCGGGATTCTGCTACCTTTAGGGACCGTATCTTCAAGCGAAAAGTTTGATCATGGAGTTAAGTGATGAGGCGAGGTAAAATCTTATTCCAATCACAAATATTACGCTCAATATTCTGCTTTATAATGTTAGTGCTAATCCTGTCTATTTTTATTCTGCCCGAAATTTATGGTGCAGGAACAACAGTTAGCCTACGGGTCAAAAGATTTCATCTTCCAAATGGCCTTAAGGTCCTGCTTGTAGAAAGACA
>DAISHO010000153.1:0-5276 GCA_036822495.1 Thermodesulfovibrionales bacterium | reverse complement strand
AAATATCACAGCTGACCGATACCCCTACACTGCCTCGAGTACAGACCTTGATTCCATTCTTCCAGCCTGGGCCTTTGAAGGAGGAAAGGAAAGGGAGATAGAAAGGCTGAGGGATCCCCACACTGCCAGGAAGATTAAAAGGATATTGGCTGAAGGTAATGGCATGGAAGATATCGTAATATCCTCTGTGGAGAGTCCTTCAAGAAAGTGGATGGAGGGAAAGGCTCTTAAAGAAATATCAGCGGAATTAAGGAAGGATGTCCTTGATTTTATTATTGAGCTTCTGATTGAAGAGAGGCTCAGAGTTGGTGCTATATTTCATTCCATGTCTGAGGAGAATCTCAGGAGATTTTTGAGAGAGCCCTGGATAATGATTGGTACTGATAGCTCATCAAGAAGCTTTAACGGACCAACGAGAAAGGGGAAACCCCATCCAAGAGGGTTCGGGAGTATGCCAAGGTTTCTCGGATATTATGTAAGAGATAAGGGACTTCTCAGTCTTGAGGAGGCAATTAAAAAGCTCACTTATCTTCCAGCAAAGACCTTTGGATTAAAGGACAGGGGCATAATAAAAAATGGTGCCTTTGCAGACATAGTTATATTCGATCCAGAAAGGATAGTTGACAGGGCAGATTTCAGCAATCCCTTTTTGAAACCCGATGGTATAAGATATGTCTTTGTGAATGGACTTCCAGCCATAAGGGATGGAGAGCCTACAGGCATACGGAATGGCGCCATACTTAGAAATGGGGGATAAACCAGTCATAGGCATTACTGTGGATGTAGAGCCTGAATATTTTAAAATCAGGCGATACTACAGTGAGGCCATTGAGCTGGCTGGTGGAACTGGAGTCCTTCTACCACCATCCAGGGATATCAAGGGGGGAGCAGAGATTATTGATGGTCTGTTAATATCAGGTGGTGGAGACATACTACCAGAGTATTATGGAGAAAATCCTTTGGACAGAGACACCTTAAGATCTGTACCAAAGAGCAGGACAGATTTCGAGATGAGACTCCTTGAGGAGTGCCTAAACCTGAGGAAACCCATTCTCGGGATATGTTATGGAATGCAGCTCATTAATGTATTCTTTGGTGGTACCCTTTATCAGGACATAGATGGTCATGGAACAGGATTTCATGAGGTAGAGATAAAAGATAACGGTCTTATACCATTGGGTATCTACAGGGTAAATACGAGCCACCATCAGGCTATAAAGGATACCGGAAAAGGGATTATCATCCTCGGGGTCTCTAATAAAGATGGTATAATAGAGGCTATTACGCATGAAAAATATGATTTTATATACGGTGTTCAGTGGCATCCTGAAAGGCTCAATAATGAAAAGTCAAAAAGGCTCTTTGAGCATTTTATAAACCTTGCAAAACAGAGGTCAGATATCGGATGTCAGAAGTCATAACTCAGAAATCGGAATCTAAGGAAAATTTTTCATTAGCATCCGACTCCGATCCTCAGATATCTTGATGAAGTAATAGTTTTGAAGGCAGAAGTGAGTGGTCAGAACACTGCTGTTCAAAACAAATTGGAAGGGGCTTTTAAAATAGGCTGAAGTAGGCTATAGGCCATAGGCGATAGGCTGTAGGCAATAGGAAATAAATAAAAATATCCCTGACGCCTGTAGCCTTATGCCTGTAGCCTGTTTTTCAGCCTTATGCCCATTAAAACTTTATTTTGGACAGGTGTGAGGTCAGAAATAAGATGAGAAACAATAGATTTTATCTATTTACCTTACTTTTTTTACTCTTCCTCTTCGGGTATCTCCTTTTCAGGATTATAAATCCCTTCATTACCTCTATTATTTGGGCAATGGTCATGACAATCATATTCTTTCCCCTTTATTCTTTCCTCCTGAAATATATTAAAAAAGATTACATTGCTGCCACATTAACTACATTAATAGTGATATTCTTTATCCTCGGTCCTGTTACATACTTTGGGATTCTCCTTGCTACAGAGCTCAGCTACCTCTCGAGACTCCTTACAGAAGAGAGGCTCCTAGAGATAAAGGGGGTTCTAACATCTCCAAAGGTATCTGCCCTGCTTTTTTATCTCGAAAAGAATTTCGGTATTACTGCTGAAAAATTGAGCTCAGAGGTCATAACAAATCTGAGCGACCTCAGCAAGACAATCCTTAACAATATAACAGCAGGTCTTACAAATATACTGGGGTTTGCTGTTAATTTTATCTTCATGCTGTTTGCCCTTTTCTTCTTTTTTATAGGTGGACCAGGTTATCTCCGTCGTCTCCTTGAATATCTTCCTTTCTCAGAATACGAAAAAAAGAGACTCGTCTGTCTTGTAAGAGACATAGTTGTAACAACCATTTATGGCGGAGTTATTGTAGCCCTTATCCAGGCATTGATAGGTGGTCTTGCCTTCTGGATCCTTGGCATACCCACACCGGTTGTCTGGGGAAGTGCAATAGCAATTGCCTCCTTTATACCTGTACTGGGTGCATTCTCTGTATGGGGACCTGCTGCCCTTTACCTTTTATTAACAGGAAAGATACTGAAGGGATTTATACTTATTGGCATAGGTGCCCTTGGAATCAGCACAATAGACAATATCCTTAAACCAATAATCATCGGCTCGAGGATAAAGATGCCAACCATAGTTCTTTTTTTCACTGTTCTCGGTGGTATAAAGGAATTCGGACTAATAGGTCTTGTGGCAGGCCCCCTTGTTGTGGCTGTCTTTGTTGCCCTTATTGAGATATTCAGAAAAATGGAACAGGAAAGGCAGTGATTCGGCTTCACCTACTTCTAATTTTCCTGTTGCCTCTTTTGTTGTCCTGTTCATCAGAAGCTCGTCTTGAGGGCTATGTCTATTTCAGGCTGAATGCAAATCCAACAACATTGGACCCTGGACTCATCGTTGATGTGCCGAGTGCTACTATAGCAGCCAAGCTCTTTAATGGCCTTGTAAGGCTTGACGAAAATCTCAACATTGTGCCCGATATAGCAGAGAGATGGA
Organism: Thermodesulfovibrionales bacterium; assembly: GCA_036822495.1. Lineage (GTDB taxonomy): Bacteria > Nitrospirota > Thermodesulfovibrionia > Thermodesulfovibrionales > CALJEL01 > CALJEL01. Next base: position 2,281 of record DAISHO010000153.1, on the reverse strand, counting down.
ACATATCACCTGACGGAAAGGTCTACACATTCTTTTTAAGAAGAGGCGTGAAGTTCCCTAATGGAAGGGAGGTCGTGGCTCAGGATTTTAAATACTCCTTTGAAAGGATTCTCTCTCCTCACTTCAGGTCACCAAATACATGGGTTCTTGAGAAGATAGAAGGTGCAGAAGACTACATGCGAGGAAGGGCAGGGTCTGTTAAGGGAATCGAGGTAATGGATAAAAGGATATTGAGATTAAAACTTAAAGAACCTTTCTCAGCCTTTCTGAGCCTCCTCACCATGACACCATGCTATGTTGTTCCCAAAGAAGAGGCTGAAAAGCCAGATTTCTCAACAAATCCTTCAGGGACAGGACCATATAAACTAAAAAAATGGCTCCACAATAATGAGATTATCCTTGACAGGAGAGAGGACTACTTCGAAGGTCCTCCAGCTTTCTCTACTAATGGAGTGAAAGGTATAGTCTACAGGATAATTCCTGAAGATCTTACAGCCCTTACAGAGTTTGAGGTCTCCAATATTGATGCCCTATCACTGCCAGCCTCTGCAATAAAAAGATATATCAATGAACCCGAAAGGGCCAAATGGATTATCTCTAAGGAAGGCCTGAATATCTATTATCTTGGAATCAATTGTTCAAGGCCTCCTCTTAACAATCCTTTATTAAGAAAGGCAATAGGATATGCAATAGATAGAGAAAAGATATTAAATACCGTTTATGAAAAAAGGGGAAAGCTTGCTCAAGGAGTGGTCCCTTCACTTTTAAGGAGATGGAGGTTACAGAACACAATTCATTACGATCCTGATAAGGCAAAGGAGCTCATTAAGAAAGGAGGATACACTGGAGAGGAGTTATTCTTCTATGTGACGCAGGATCAGGAGGTCATAGACATTGCAGAGGTGATACAGGAATATCTGAGAAGGGTCGGGCTTAATGTGAAGATAAGACAGCTTGAATGGAGTGCCTATAAAGAGGCACTCATAAAAGGTGAGGAGCACCTCTTCTGGTTAAGCTGGTGGGCAGACTATCCTGATCCTGAAAACTTCTTATTCCCCCTCTTCCATTCCTCAAACCTTGGTGCAAAGGGAAACAGGACCATGTATAAAAATCCAGAGGTGGACAGGCTTATTGAAAAGGGCCAGAAGAGCCTTTACCCAAAAAGACAGGCTGAATTCTACCAGAAGGCAGAAGAACTTATCATGGAGGACCTTCCTGTTATTCCCTTCTGGCACAAGAAGGAATTTGTGATAAGACAGCACTGGCTCGAGGGTTTTGATATAGTGCCTGTTTACAGCATTGATAAAGGAATGGATTATAAGATGATTTATTAATTTTTATTATAAAATTATAAACAAGGAATTTTAAAAATATTTCATGATATACTTTTTACAATACTGAAAGGGGGTAAAGATATGCCTGTTATATTAAGTCTAATCTTTCTTCTTTTAACATCCTGTTCAGCTCCTTCTTACAGGGTACATCCGAACTATGAACTCCTTTTGAAGAATGTAAAAACAGCAGGCCTTGTTCAGCCTGACATTAAGGTATATGAGTTGTCAGCAGGAGATGTGGAAGAGCTAAGGGATGACTGGTCTGCAGAGGCAAGAGAGAATATAACAAAGGCCTTGATAGATAAATTAAAAGAGAAAGGCATAGTAGTAAAAGTCATTAAATCAAATACTCCAGAGATAGAAGAAATCTCAACCCTATTTGTAGCTGTAAATTCAGCCATCTTAGATTATACTTACGGCTCTTATCCCATCCCCGAGAAGGTAAAAAATTTTTATTATTCAGTTGGACCGGTAGAGAATATCTTGAAGGAACATAAGGCTGATTCTCTTATACTTGTTAGGGGATTTGATGAAATTTCCACCAGTGGCAGAAAGGCCTTAAGAGCACTGAGTATGGTCACTTCTGTTATTACAGGCCAGGCAAAGAGGGCTGGTGTTACTGCCCTGAACCTTGCTTTTATAAATAAATCAGGGGAGATTATCTGGTTTAATAATGTAACCAGTGAGGGAGGCTATAATCTCAGGGATCCCAAAAGTACAGCTGATTTAGTAAATTCTTTAATCTACAAGTTACCGGAGAATGTAAAATGAGATACTTAAAAATAATAGTTTTTATTATTATTTTAGCAGGATGCGCTACACCAAGACTTCAACCATTATCAAAGGATACCGAGTTAGAGGAGGATGAGAGAAGGCTCTGGACAAGGGCACAGGAAGAACAAAAGGTACTTGATACAGGTGGTCTTCTTTATAGAGATACCGACCTT
>DAISHO010000152.1:0-5348 GCA_036822495.1 Thermodesulfovibrionales bacterium | reverse complement strand
ATTATATCAACAACGCCCTCCTCTTCAAGCTCCTCCATAATCTTTACTCCGGAGGAGGTGCCAATCCTTGAAGCCCCTGCCTGAAGAAAGTCTAATACCTGATGAAGGGTCTTAATCCCTCCAGATGCCTTTATTTTAAGGGAATCTCCAGCTATCTCCTTTATAATCTTTATATCATCAAGGCTTGCGCCCCTTGAGGAAAACCCTGTTGAGGTCTTCACAAACTCTGCACCACTTTTTAATACTACCTCTACTGACCTTTTTATCTCATCCTCTGTTAAAAGGCCTGTCTCGATAATAATCTTATGAACTACTCCCTCAGTGGCAATCACGATATCTCGCAGTTCTCTATAAAGAGCTCCCCATTCACCAGACTTTGCAAGTCCGATATTCATAACTATGTCAAGCTCATGAGCTCCCTTGAGCCTTGCATCCATTGCCTCGTAAAGCTTTACCTCCATTGTACTGGCACCAAGAGGAAATCCTATTACCGTGCAGACCTTCTGAGGTGAACCCCCGAGAAACTCCCTCGCCTTCAGAATCCAGCAGGGATTTACACAGACAGAATAAAATCCATATCTCCTTGCCTCCTGACAGAGCCTTTCTATATCTGAAAGGGTGGCATCGGGCTTAAGGAGGCTATGGTCTATAAAGGAGGCAATATTAAGCATTACATACTCCTTGCCTCTCTGAGGCCCTCTTTTATGATTATTATAAATACAATGGTTAAGCCTATGAGAAGACCGAAGACATTAATAAGGTGTTTCCAGATGAGAATAAAAAGAATCACGAAGAGGCCAAGGAGTCTGAGGGTGCTCAGGATTATATACCTTCCTGTAATCCTCTGGCCTCCGCTTATAGACTGGACATTTCTCACAATCGCCCTCAGATTAAAGAGCCCTGCAATACCTCCAGCAAGGATACCGAGAGGGAACCTGAAATCGCCTGTTAATATTCCTAAAATCATAGCAGAGATAATAACGAGAGGGATAGATTGTTTCAATATTCGCCGAAAGAGTTCCATATTATTTTATCCCTTTTAAACGATTTAAAAATCTGTTTATTCTTTTAAGAAAAAAGAAGGTTTCTAAGTCCTTCGGAAGTTTTAAATATTCTAATCGAGATTTAATATCTTCTGCCTTTATATTAAGGCACCTCACTAAATCTAAAGCATCTTCTTCATCTTTATCTGTTCCCCTTCTGAGTTTTGAGACTATAAAATCAATGGGATCAAGGACTTTAAACTTTATATCTTCATCCTCATACACCACCTTTGCCCTCTCCCTGTAGCCTTCAGGCAAGGGGATAATACTCCAACCACTAACATCTTCACCAAAATCTGCTATTATGCCCTCTCTGTCAAGGGCTTCTTTTAATAAGAAAAACTCCTTCTCCCCAAGACCTCTTATCTCGAAATCCATATCAAAGGTCTTAGAAGTTATACCATAAAAAGGCATTGCAGACCTGCCGATAAAAATAACATCAACCTTGTTATTGCCCTTTATGCTCTTAAGGACAGTGTAAAGCTTCTTGTAATGGTGTTCCATGCCTTTAAAAAACTTTTTCTGTGGGTTCTCCATTCACTCCATCTTATTGGATAAGGGCTCACAATGTCTTTACTGACAGCCTCTTCAATTGCCCTGTTCACGATACCATCTTCTTTAAGTTGAAGCTTATAAGCCATGTACCAGGAAGCAGCTCGCCTGATATCATCTTCAAAAACATTTCTATGCAACAGGACTTCTTTGAAGCTCTCTTCATCAAATACCATGTCAACCCAGAGGTGTTTCCTTGAATAGAGAATCTCTTTAATATCGGAGATTTCTCTGCCCTCAAGGATCGATAAGTATCGAAAGCCCATATTATTTCCTCGCAAATCTGAAGAGTTCTCTAAAGCCAGCTATGAGGCCAAAGACGAGAAAGATCCATTTTAAAAATCTTGTCCCAAAGAGACTATCAAGACCATAACCAATAGCAAAGCCTATAAAGGTGGCAAAGACGAGCTGGAGACCAACGGCTGAGGCAAGCATGAGCTGCTTGAGGGGTGAACCGTTGCTTTTCTTTGAAGGCGCCATGTTAAATTATACCATTATTTTAGCTCCTCATATTCTGACTCAAGGAATTCCTCGAATACGCCGATGGATTCTTTATAAAATTCTGTTTGCGCATGTTCTTTTATCTTCTCACAGTATTCAGGAACCCAGCTTATTATATGCTCCTCAAAAAACCTTTTGAATGTATCATTGAGTTCAGTCTCGATAAGATAACTTAAAAATATAAGCTCAGTAGAGAGATGGTCTGGCGGAAGGTTAATCTCGTCATCGAGCATTATGCCAGCTCTGTGGTAGAATCTTTCAATATCCTGCACAAGATGGGCACTGAAGGTCTCCTTTCTCTGGATAGATTCTAATGGTAATAACTCTCTGTTATAAACAAAAATGGCATTAAAATCCCTTCTGATATGCTCAACAGGGTCATCAAAGGTCAAAAGGAATATCTCCTTCATGTGGAAAATGAATTCGTCAGAAGGTTCGTGAAGGAATAATCCAGAAAAAAGTCTGTAAAGCTCTGCCTTTTCGTATCTTTCAAAAAGCTCAAGGGAGACCATAGACTATTTTACACACTTATGTATCTGGATGGAATGGGCAGGACAAAGGGCTTTCTACTCAGGGGATTCTCCCTGACTATAACAACAGTCCTGTAAACCTCTTCAATGGTCTGGTATGTGATAACCTCTGAAGGTGTACCACACCTGTAGATGGAACCTTCTTTAAGGAGAATAAGCCTCTCACAATATTCTCCTGCAAGATTGAGGTCATGAAGGACTATTAGCATGGTTAAACCAAGTTCACTATTGAGTCTTTTTAAAAGGTCCATGACCTGGATCTGGTGGGCGATATCAAGATGGGCAACAGGCTCATCCAGTAATAGCATCTCAGGCTCCTGAGCAAGACCTCTCGCAATAAAAAGGAGCTGTCTTTCCCCACTGCTGAGCTCTCCCACAATCCTGTCCCTGAGGTGAAGAACACCTGTAAGTTCCATACACCTTAAGGCAAATTCTCTGTCCCTCTGGGTCTCAAAGAATTGAAATCTTCTGAAATGGGGAATCCTTCCAAGGAGCACATACTCCTCTGCCCTGAGATCCTCCTGTGGAGGCTCCTGACTTACTGAGGCAATGCTCCTCGCAAATTCCTTTCTGCTGATCTCTCTTATCTCCTTCCCCTTTAAATATATCTTTCCCTTTAAGGGTCTGATAATACCAGAAATAGTCTTAAGGAGGGTCGTCTTTCCTGAACCATTAGGTCCAATGATTCCACAGAACTCTCCCTTTGACACAGAGAGATTAATATCCTTAAGGAAAAAGGATGGATAACCAGCAACGAGGTCCTTTATCTCAAGTATAGCTTCCATTATCCTGATTTTTTTAGAAGGATATAAATAAAAAGGCCTCCTCCTGTTATGCCTGTAACAACACCTACAGGAAGTTCCACGGGTGAAATAATAGTCCTTGCCACAGTATCAGCAAGAAGGAGAAAACCTCCTCCAGCAAGAAATGAGCCAGGTATAAGAAATCTGTGGTCAGGGCCTGAAAGGCTCCTTACGATATGGGGAACCACAAGACCAACAAACCCTATTATCCCGGTTATTGATACAGTGATGCCTGTAAGCACGCAGGCAAGGAAGAAAAGCCTCTTTTTAATGGCATAAACATTAATCCCGAGATGGTGCGCCTCTTCATCACCGAGCATCAGGGCATTAAGGGAAAGACTATTAAAGATAAGATATACAAGGGAAGAAAGGGAGATAAATACACTTATACCTATCAAGGGCCATACTGTCTCATCAAGAGAACCCATCATCCAGTAAATAATACCTTGAAGGTCCTCAATTCGAGAAAGGGCCATAATAAGCATTATAAGGGATGAAGAGATAAAGCTTATCATCACCCCTGTCAGCAGGAGTCCCTGAAGCCTCATCATCCCCCTCTTCAGACTCACAGCATAAAGAAAAAGAATCACCATAAAGGCTCCTGCAAAACCTGCAAGGGGTAAGGAGAGAGAGCCAATTGTTTGATTAAGGCCAGCAAGGAGATTCAGGGCAACACCGAGGCTTGCACCACCTGAAAGACCGAGGGTGTAGGGCTCAACAAGGGGATTCCTGAAAAGGGTCTGAAGTATGACTCCTGCAAGGCTCAAGGATGCACCAGCAGACAGTGCAAGGACAATCCTTGGCAGTCTTATACTGTAGATAATAGTGAAGGTCTTCTGGTCTGGATTTATAAGGTCATGAACAGAAATAGCCACAGGACCTGTAATCAGGGAAAGAAAGAGGGCTCCTGTTACAAGGAGGAAAAGGAAAAATAGAAAGACAAATCTTTTTATTATCTGATTAAGCAACTTTTGCCCTCATTACCTCCTTCAGTAATAGTTCAATTTTTCTCATGCAATATCCTTACGAGCTCCTTAAGGGTCTCTACAAAGCTAAGGGGTGTAGGGCTTCCGATCCTGTATGAGTCAATTGTATAAATCCTTCCATGCCTTACTGCTTTAAGATTCTTAAATCTGCTCCATTCCTTTATCTCTGCCTCTGCATCCACGCCCATGGTTGTAATCAGTATAACATCTGGGTCGATTTTAACAACCATCTCCCTGCTCCAGAGACCTGTCTTTGAGTTATTTGCAATGTTAATTCCACCTGCGAGTTCTATAAGGTCATTGACAAAGGTATCACCTGTCATTGTAAAAAGTGGTCTTGAGCCCACCTGTATGAATACCTTCTTTGGTGGAAGGTCTTTTATGGACTTCCTGATGGAGATAATCTCTTCTTTTGCCCTCGTAACAATAGCCAGTGCCTCTTTTTCTTTTCCAAGGAGTCTTCCAAGCCTCAAAAAATTATTCGAGAGTTCTCGGAAATCCCTTGCAAGGGCAAATTCCTCCACTTTTATCCCGAGCCTTCTCAATCTCTCTATAACCCTCCGGTCTGTTAATGAAGTAGCCAGAACAAGGTCTGGTGAAAGGGAAAGGACCTTCTCTAAATTTACCTCTGTAACAGAACCGACCTTCTCCTTTTTCTGTGCCTCGGGAGGTCTTATGCAGTAGGTGGTAACACCGATTAGCTTTTCCTGGGATCCAAGGAGATAAATACTCTCTGTAATAGCAGGTCCAAGGGATATAATCCTCTTATATTCCCCTGCATCTAATCTTGAAGTACTGATAAGGATAAGCAATATTATGAGAGCTTCACATTTATTAAAAATAAATCTTAAAGGGGCATGAGGCCAACTATTACTTACGCCATCCCTAAAAGACACAAAAGGCGACTCCTTAATGTAACTTGTTAAATAACCT
>DAISHO010000151.1:0-5352 GCA_036822495.1 Thermodesulfovibrionales bacterium | reverse complement strand
CCCATTCAAAACTTTATTTTGGACAGGTATGGTATAACTGAATAATTAATTTTATGATGGAGGAGTTTGTTATGCTGGAAGATCTTAAAGAGAGATTAAAGGATATAAAACTCCTTATCCTTGATGTTGATGGTGTGCTTACTGATGGAAGAATCATCCTTGATAATGAGGGCAATGAATTCAAGGCCTTCAATGTAAGGGACGGTCATGGCATAAAGATGCTCCAAAAGATTGGTGTCCATGTGGCCATAATCACTGGAAGATATTCTAAGGTAGTTGAAAGAAGGGCCCTTGAGCTTGGCATAAGCCACATATATCAGAGATGTCACAACAAGCTCGTTGCTTATCAAGACCTCCTTGAAAAGCTTGGCATAAAGGAGAAAGAGATTGCTTATGTGGGAGATGATGTTGTTGATATACCCATTCTGAAGAGGGTCGGCCTTCCTGTAGCAGTAAGGGATGCCCATGAAGGTGCAAAGAGCTACAGCCTTTATATAACAGAAAAGGAGGCTGGTAAGGGTGCAGTAAGGGAGGTCTGTGATCTTATAATACATGCAAGATTTGGAGATGATACTAACAAATTAATGGAGATATGGGGTGCCACAGATTAAGGTAAATAACCTGAGACCCTTTTTAAATATCCCCACCATCCTTACCCTGAGCAGGGTCTTTATTATCCCGCTTTTTATCATTGCAGTTAAATATCATCCAGTAATAGGAGTAATTATCTTCATAGTTGCCTCATTAACGGACTTTCTTGATGGTTATCTTGCCCGTAGAAGTGGCAAGATCACAGAATTCGGTATAATCCTTGACCCCATCGCAGACAAATTCCTCATAATCTCTGCCCTCATACTACTTGTAGACATGGGAAGACTGAATGTATGGGTAGCAATAATTATGATTGTGAGGGACTTTCTCGTAACAGGCTTAAGGGTTTATGCCCTATCAAAGGATATAGTTATACCTGCAGAGTTTGGAGGAAAACTTAAGACAACTCTGCAGATCACAGGAATAATATTATTGATACTCTGGGATAGCACAGGGATTGATCTTTCTGATGCAGGAACTGTAATAATCTGGATTGCTTTGGGCATGGCGGTTATTTCTGGAATCAATTATACAGTGAGTTTCTGGATGAGAGGAGACAGAGGGGCATGAAGATAGTTCTAATCTCTATAATAGCCTATCTTGTCGGAGCCATACCTTTTGGACTTATCTTTGGAAAATTGAAGGGCATTGACCCAAGGAGCCTGGGCAGCAAAAACATCGGTGCTACAAATGTCTTGAGAACAGCAGGCCCGATCCCGGCTATATTTACCCTTATCTTTGATGTTTCAAAAGGTGGATTTGCTGTGCTCCTTGCAAGACTCCTCAATGCTGAGCCTTCATGGATACCAGGACTTTTTGCAATTATCGGACATAATTTTCCTGTATATCTCGGCTTCAGGGGTGGAAAGGGGGTTGCAACAAGCATAGGCACAATATTGGTGCTTTACCCTCCTGCGGGGATAATAGTTACGGGCATATGGATAACCGTTGCACTCATTACAAGATATTCCTCCCTTTCAGCCATTATCTCCCTTTGCCTTTCTCCCCTTGTATTTACTCTCCTTAAAAAAATTGATATGATAGGATTTACAATAGCTGTGGCTATGCTTGCTATAATAAGACACAGAGAAAATATCAAAAGACTTATGAGTGGGACAGAAAAGAGGATAGGTGAAAAAGTAATAATTTTTATTATAACCATTGTTTGCGTCCTCTACCATTCACCACTGATATCGCTGGCTACCGAGCCTCCTTTAATAATCCCGCCATCAACTGAGTCTGAAACCCCTCAAGATTCGGAGGTCAGTCGTCTCGATATAAACAGTTTAAAGGAAGAGGCCTTAAACAGAGGACTGAGGTTTCCTGAAGCAGGATTCAGCTATATTGTCAGGCAGAAGAACCTATCACCGGACAGAGTAGCAGAACTTATCAGACTCGATCCTGAATCGCCATCAAATTATTTCAGAATCTCTGAACTCATGTTTAAAGATGATATTAAGGAAGGGCTTGCTAATGGGATGCCCTATCTTATAAGTGGATTCAAGGCATCCTTTCATGACCTTTACTGGTTTATAAATCTTACACTTCTCTTCTCCGGTCTGATTATTCTCTCCATTATACTTGCCTTCATCGTTGCATCCATAATAAGGTTGCCCTTCGAGATACCACTAATTGTTCATGAAATAAGGGAATCAAGGATCTATTATCTATTACCAGGCATATTAATCATATCTTCAATTGCGGGCATTCCTTATTTCGCCACGGCCATTCTGACTATTAGAGCAATCCACAGTCCTTCAAGGATGCTCAAGGTATTTCTTGGTCTATGGTGCATATTTCTCCTGGCCTTACCTTTTTTATATCAGATAGAGCAGAGATTCATAAATATCCTTTCAGATCTCGAGGTCAGAGCTGTAAGAGATGTAAATGAGTCGAGGGACAATCGCCTTATCCTTGTCCTCCAGTCTCCCGAGATTAGCCATCAGCCAGGCGCCACCAAACAGGGAGGGGATTTGCAACCTTCAGATTATATTACCTTCTCAAAGGCCCTTGCCTTGAAAAGAGAGGGAAGGCTTGACGAGGCAATGGAGATATTAAAAGGGCTTTCAGAGAAGTATAATGATTACAGGATATTTAACAATCTCGGAAACTGTATGTTTTTAAAAGGTGATATAGATGGAGCAATAAGATTTTATCAGAAGGCTATTGAGACAAAGAATAATCCTCAAAGCCTTTATAACCTCAGTCAGGCCTCGAAGGAAAGGCTTGATTTTGAAAAGGGCAAACAATATTACGAAGAAGCAATGAGACTCAATGCTGAACTCGTTTCAAGATTTACAAAAAATTCTTCACGCTCAGCCAATAGATTTTTGATGGACATCACCCTTGGCACAGGAGAGCTCTTCAAATTCAGCTTTCTGAAGGTGGCAAAAGACCTGCGATCTATCAGGTATTATGAGATATTAATCCCTCTTTTGTTCTTGCTACTTCTCTGGATAAGATTTCCTGTAGTTGCCTACAGATGTTCAAGATGCGGAAGGATAATGTGTAATATCTGTCAGAGAAAGGAGCTCTGGGGGAAGATGTGTCCTGACTGCTATGATGCAATTGTAACACCCGATAAAACAGATTCAAAGACAAGACTTCAGAGACTCCTCTATCTCCAGAAAAAGAAGACCTCAAGGAAAAGGCTCCTCTGGCTCCTATCTTTAATCCCTGGTGCACCACACACGGTCAGTGAAAGGATAATATCCGGGATTTCTATATCAAGCCTTGTCTTACTGGCTATACTCATGTTTATTGCTGGTCGAGGCTACACCATTGAAAACATCAACCAATCATATCTGGGTGTTTTTGGAATAGCTACAGGTGTCCTTGGTCTTATAGTCCATCTCTTTACCCTCAGGAGGTTATCAAGGGTATGGCCTTAGAAGGCTCTCTAAAGGAATTTGGACTCGCTGATATACTCCAGCTTCTCTGTTTTCAGAAGAAGACAGGTGCCTTAATTGTTGAGGGCAGGTTTGACAGGGTAAAGATATTATTCAAGGATGGTAATATTGTAGCCATAGAATCAAGGAGAAGGCTTGAGCACAACAGGCTCGGAAGGATATTGATTAAAAAAGGCCTTCTTACACAGGAGGAGCTTGAAGAGGTTTTAAAACAACAGCCCCTTACAGGTCTGAAACTCGGAGAGATGCTTGTTCAGAAGGGTCTTCCTGCAGAGGTCATTATCGAGAGCCTCACAAAGCAGATGACAGAAACCCTTATTCAGGTCCTCCAGTGGAAGGAAGGATATTATGAATTTAAGCCAGAGGGTGTTTCAATAAGCAAAGACCTCCCCATATCCCTTGATACACAACACATGCTAATGGAAGGTCTGAGGGTTCTTGATGAATATTCCCTTATCGGCGAAAAGGTCTCTCCTGATATGGTCTTTGAACCTGTAGGAACGCCAGAAGATTTATCTGAAAAGGAAAGGCAGGTATACGAACTTATAAATGGTGAAAATGACCTCTCTACTGTTGTTGAACTCTCAGGGATGGAAGAACTCGAGGTATCAAGAACCATATTGAAACTTCTTGAGAAGGGCGCCATAAGGGAAAAAAAGGAGGAAGAATTTATAACTGAACTCCCTCAAGAGGAAGGAAGACTTCTTCAGCGACTGCTATCATCCACAACAGGACTATTTATATGGCCTGTGTTGATAATATGCCTTGCCTTTTCATTTTACTGGTTTAACCAGTTTAAAGAGGATATAAAGAGACTTAAAGCCCATAAGACCATAGAGTCCATGGCATTAAATATAGAGATGCACAGACTTGAAAAGGGGGTCTATCCTGAGGAATTACCCGCAGGGCATCATCAGGTAGATCCATGGGGCAATCCGTATATCTATAGACTTCTAAGCAAGGAAGAACCATCTTTGACAATCCCAATACTGCTTAGTAGCGGACCTGATAAAAAACCTGATACGGGAGATGAGATATATTAGGCTGAAGAAAATAGTTCCTTAAAGGAGCCTCCAGCCTATGGCCTGTAGCCTAATTTGCCTCCAGCACTGGAGAGGATAATCAATGGCTGATAATGCAAGTGAGAGAAGGGCTGTCATCCTTTTAAGTGGAGGGATTGACTCATCAACTACCCTCGCCTTTATGAAGGCAGAGGGATATGAGGCCTATGCCCTGAGTTTTGACTATTACCAGAGGCATAGGATAGAGCTTGAATCTGCAAAAAAGGTAGCCAGGGCACTCGGGGTTAAAAAACATCTAATGCTCAGGTTTGATATGACAGAGATAGGTGGTTCTGCCCTTACCTCAGCCATAGAGGTCCCAAAGGATAGAAAGACCCTGGAGGGGATTCCCATTACATATGTACCTGCAAGGAATACTATATTTCTCAGCTTTGCCCTTGCCTGGGCAGAGGTTATTGAGGCACCCTATATCTTTATAGGTGCCAACGCCATTGATTACAGTGGCTATCCTGATTGCAGGCCTGAATACCTCTGGGCCTTTGAAGACATGGCAAACCTTGCAACAAAGGCCTCTATAGAAGGGAGGTTAAGATTTGAGATAAAGGCACCCCTTCTTTACATGACAAAGGCAGAGATAATAAGACTCGGCACCTCCCTTGGCCTTGATTACTCCCTCACCTGGAGCTGTTATGATCCACAGGAAGAAGATGGAAAGACACTACCTTGCGGAGACTGTGATAGCTGTCTCTTGAGGAAAAAGGGTTTCATGGAAGCGGGGATAGAAGACCCCTTGAATAGGTTAAGGCAAATTAGGCTTTAGGCTGAAGGCT
>DAISHO010000150.1:0-5362 GCA_036822495.1 Thermodesulfovibrionales bacterium | reverse complement strand
TTGACAGGGCCTTTCCAGAAAGGCTCAGACATGCCTTTGAAGAGCTCGGTCCATCCTTTATAAAACTTGCCCAGATCCTTTCTTCAAGGCCTGACCTTATCACAAAGCCTTATGCTGATGAGTTCAAAAAACTTCAGGACGAAGTCCCACCTTTCAGATTTGAAGAGGTGAGGAGGATTATCAAGGAAGACCTTGGTGCAGAAATTGAAGAGCTTTTCAGAGAATTTGAGGTAAGGCCTATAGCAGCGGCCTCCATTGCTCAGGTTCATGGTGCAGTGCTAAAGAGTGGGGAAGAGGTTGTTGTGAAGATCCAGCGACCAAGGATAAAGGAGATTATCGAGACTGATATAGATATAATGAGATTTATAGCTGAGCTGATGGCTCGTTACCTGCCAGAGGCAGAGTTTTTCAATCCAAAAGGCATAGTGGAGGAATTTTCAAAGACTGTAAAGAAGGAGCTGAATTTCAGAGAAGAGGCGAGGAATCTTAACAGGTTCAGGAGAAACTTTGAAGGTCATAAGTACATATACATACCAAAACTCTATCCTGAGTATCTTACAGAACGCATTATCGTTATGGAAAGAATCCATGGTGTCAGGATAGACAATATCTCCGAGATAGCGAGACTCGGTTTCGATAGGTCTCACATTGCAAAGATAGGACTTGATGCCTATTTAAAGATGATATTTGAAGATGGTTTTTTCCACGGAGATCCTCATCCGGGAAATATATTTGTCATGCCTGATGGCAGGATAGGTCTTGTTGACTTTGGAATAGTTGGTTATCTCACCCCTGAACTGATGGAGAGCTTAGCTCAGGCTTTTGTCTCTCTTGTGAAACAGGATTTTGACAATCTCATTGAACAGTATATTGACCTTGGTTTTGTCTCTGAGGAGATGGATATAGATACCTTCAGGAGGGATTTTAAGGCAGACCTCATGGACTTTCTTGTACCCCTTTATGGTGCCACCATAGCAGAGATAAATTTTGCAGAATATCTTGATACCCTTACCCATCTCGCAATAAAACACAAACTCAGGATTCCTTCGGACTTTCTTCTTGTCAACAAATCCCTTCTAATCCTTGATTCTATAGGAAGGGAGCTTGATCCATCCTTTAATTTCATTGCTGTTGCAGAACCCTATGCCTCAAAACTGATTCGTTCAAGATATAGTCCAAAGAGGCTCTATGAGAGGGCAAGAAGTAATTTCGATGAGGTTACAGCCTTTGCCTTTGGGGCACCGAGACAGCTAAGGCTTCTTCTCAGGAAAACCTTAAAGGACGAACTCCATTTTAAACTTACCCATCTCGGCCTTGAGAAATTTGTGAGAGACATTGACCGTTCAGCCAACAGGCTCTCTTTTAGTATAATAGTGGCGGCAATAATAATGGGCTCATCAATCCTTACACTTTCAAATGTTGGTGGAAAGGTCTTTGACATGCCCCTCTTTGGTGCGATAGGATTCTTCCTTGCCTTTCTCCTAGGCCTGTGGCTTCTTATATCTATAATTCGTTCAGGTAGGTTGTAGTGGCCAGAGACTGGATGAGATTATGAAAATATGTGAAATATATCCTGCCATTCAGGGTGAATCAACCCATGCTGGTCTTGTATGCACTATAGTAAGACTTACGGGATGTAATCTTCGGTGTTCCTACTGTGACACCACCTATGCCTATGAGGAAGGTTATGAGCTTTCAGAGGCAGAGGTGATTAATGAGATTAATCTTATAGGAATTAATCTCGTTGAGATAACAGGTGGAGAGCCCCTTTTACAGAAGGAGGTTTATGGCCTTATTGAAAGATTGATAAATGATGGCTACAGGGTTCTTGTTGAGACCAATGGCTCTATAGATATAAGGGAGCTTGACAGGAGGGCAATAATAATCCTTGATATAAAGACCCCAGGAAGTGGCGTGTCTGACAAAATGAATTTTTCAAACCTCTATTACCTTAGAAAAGAGGATGAGGTGAAGTTTGTCCTTACAGACAGGAATGATTATGAATGGTCAAAGGCTATTGTTGAGAAGTATAAATTAATTGATAAATGCCATGTCCTCTTCTCTCCAGCCTATGGAATACTTCATCCCCAGGCCCTTGCAAAGTGGCTTATAGAGGACAAGCTTGGTGTAAGACTCAATCTCCAGTTCCATAAGTATATCTATGGAAGTGAGCAGAGAGGGGTCTGAACAGAAGTCAGGGGTCAGAAATCAGAGGTAAAGGATCAGATTTCCAATATCAGATACGGTGTCCCATTTTTTTAAGAAATTCCCGATATAGCGAGACCTCATGGAGGAGGTTCTGGCTGAAGATTTCTGATCCATCTATATCTGAAAGCCTCCAGTATCGAACCTCCTCTATCTCTTCATGGTTGAACTTTATCTCTCCAGTATAGATGCACTGGTGTGTATATACAAGTTCTGTTTCATAAGGATTTGAATGGATATAGGAATAGATGAACTCAGGCATTATTCCTTTTATCCCAAGTTCTTCCTCCATCTCTCTAATTACAGCCTCCTCTATAGTCTCTCCAGCATTCACATGACCACCTACAGAGGTATCCCATTTCCCGGGTGCTACATCCTTCTTCATAGACCTCTTCTGAAGAAGAAGTTCTCCTTTTGGGCTAAAGACAAGGACATGGGTAACCCTATGAATCAGTGAGGGATTACCATGAACCTTTGAGCGTAATTCCTGTCCAATTATCTCTCCCTTTTCATTAACTATCTCGATGTATTCATCAGTCATGCCACTTGCCTTTACCCTTGTCTTTATGCTTTTCCTCCTTATGTTTGCCTTTTTTCTTCTCTTTAATCTCTTTATCCATAACAATAAATTTCTTTCCACCGCTCCGCATCTTTATGACTTCAGAAGGTGGTATGCCATGATATTCAGAGATGAACCTGAGGTTTACGAGATTAACTATATCATCATCTCCAAGTCTTATGTGCTTCCATTTATGCCTTGGGTATTTTTTGTAATATCCATAGGCCTTTCCATAGGGTGGACCAATTATAACAGTCTCTTCTACAGGTATGTAATAGACCTCAGGCCCTATGCCATAACGAAGGGATATGTCCATCCAGGAAAGTCCAGAAAGTCGAAGGTTTATGATTACATCTGGTGAAACCCTTGCCCTTCTGGCAATAAAGAGGACAACAGGAAGCTCCTCATCGTCTATGCCTCTTTCCCTGATTATTATTACCTCTTTTTCGGGAACTCTGTAGTAATTGCTTACGGAGAATGAAAAACCACTACCCTCATCACTTACAGAGAGATTGAAGTCATAGCCAGCCTCTGTCTTCAGAGGTTGAAAAAAGGCAGTTAAGAGCCAGAGGATTAAGATAATAAAGATTCTTTTCATATCCATTTACCCCCTTAAACGAGATTTTGTTATGTATTATACTACATTATTTTATCCTTCTGGATATAATTTTGAATTCCTCTGTTCCAGCAATCCTTAAAAGCTGAAAGAGGACTGTCTCAGTGCATGTGCTAACAGCCCCGGCATCTCTCATTAGATTGAGCCCTGTCTCTTTATTTTTTTCCGACCTTGAACAGACAGCATCACTAACCACATGAACATGATAGCCCTCCCTGAGAAGACCAAGACATGTCTGGAGCACGCATATATGGGTCTCCATCCCTGTAAGAATAAGCTTTTTTTTGTTCATGGAGGCGATGAGATTCATAAATTCCTTTTCCTCGCAGGAGTTAAATGTTATCTTCTCAACAGGTCTGTATTCAGGAAGGGCTGTTTTTATTTCTTCTAATGTTTGCCCAAGGCCCTTTGGGTACTGCTCTGTAACGAGAACAGGAATCTTGAGGAGCTTTGAAGCTTCGATGAGATGAAGACAGTTTCTGACAACAGTCTCTCTCTCGGACATGACAGCTGCAAGCCTTTCCTGAATGTCAATTATTATCAATAGAGAGTTTTCAGGTTCAAGAAAAAATCTTTCCATCCCTGCCTCCTTACAATTTCTCACTACAAATTATGATATTCTAAACCATGCTCATAGAAGATTTAAAGTCTTATGGTGGAAGTGAAGAACTGATTTCAGCCCTTCGAAGAACTGGCATAAAGGAGCTCTATCCTCCTCAGGAACAGGCTGTAAAACAAGGACTCCTCGAAGAAGACAGGTCCTTTGTGATTTCTGCACCAACAGCATCAGGAAAGACCTTAATAGCTGAAATGCTTTTGTTGAAGTATTTCTTTCAGAATGCTGGCAAGGTTCTTTATCTCGTTCCTCTCAGGGCCCTTGCAAGACAGAAGTATGAGGACTTCAAAAAAAGATATGAGCCTTATGGATTGAGAGTCATGCAGAGCACAGGTGATTTTGACAGTGCCGAGCCATGGCTTGAAAAGGCTCAGGGCATAATTGCAACGAATGAGAAGGTTGATTCCCTTATAAGACATCACGCAGGCTGGCTTAATGACATAAGGCTTGTTGTGGCTGATGAGGTTCATCTCCTTGGAGACAGCTCAAGAGGGCCTACTCTGGAGATAGTCCTCACAAGGCTGAGGGACCTTTCCCCTCAGGTGAGATTCCTTGCCCTCAGTGCTACTATTAAAAATGCCTCTGAGATTGCAGAATGGCTCGGTGCCAGGCTTATTGAATCAGACTGGAGACCTGTGCCGTTAAAAGAGGGTGTTTATTTTAATGGAGCGGTTATCTTTAATGATGGTTCTATTAAGTGGATTGAAAAGAGTTCAGGGATAGATATTATTGATATAAGCCTGGAGACGATAAGGTCATCAGGCCAGGTCCTTATCTTTGTGAATACGAGAAGGTCTGCCGAGGCACTGGCAGAAAAGGCGTCAGGGATAATAGGCCAGTTTCTCTCTTCTCGGGAAAAAGAAATTTTAAGCAGACTTAATTCAGAGGTCCTTTCATCAGGAGAACCCACAAGACTTTCAAGAAGACTCGCAACAGTGATGAGTTCCGGGACAGCCTTTCACCATGCTGGCCTTTTGAGCGAACATAGAAGGCTTGTGGAGGATGCCTTTAAAGAAGGGAGATTGAAGCTTCTTGTATCCACAACCACCCTTGCAATGGGTCTTAATCTTCCTTCAAGGTGTGTGATTGTAAAGGACTGGAAGAGATATGAATCAGCAAGAGGGATTGAACCCATACCTGTAATGGAGATAAAGCAGATGTCTGGAAGGGCGGGAAGACCGGGATTTGATGAATATGGAGAGGCAATAATCATGGCAAGGTCAGGAAAGGATGAAAGATATATAGTAGAAAATTACATTAAAGGAGAGGCCGAGGCTATCGAGTCTCATCTTGGTGATGAAGGAGTTCTCAGATTTCATGTCCTTTCATCCATAGCAGGACTTTTTACCATAACAAGGGATGAGAT
>DAISHO010000149.1:0-5377 GCA_036822495.1 Thermodesulfovibrionales bacterium | reverse complement strand
AGATTGTGGAGAGATAGATATCTTAAGAGATTTATGCTTATGAAACTCCTCTGGAGATACTTTCTGAGAAGCGACAGTTCAGCAGAAAGACTGGTGGAAATACACAGAGATTCAGAGGTTCAGGAGATTGCAATGAAACTATGGTTGAGAAAATCTGTTGATAAGGAGAGCCTGAACTCCTATGCAGCTGTGTTTAAAAAATATATTGGCGCACTGCTGTCCAAAATAAATTGAAATCATAGCTGTCCAAAATAAATTAAAATGTTATTTTCAAAAGGGCATAAGGCCTCAAAAACACAAAAGAAGCGGGCTTGGAATAATATAAACAGGTGAGCATGAGATCAGCAATGCAATTTATATATCCTGATTTCAGGAAAGATATAGGATGGTTTCTTGTCCTGAGTATATTCTTTCATCTTGTGATTCTTGGCATGCTCTATACGACCACCCTTAAAGAGGAGATAAAGAGACCTCCCTTCTTCGCAAGGATTATAACGCCAGAAGAATTGTCAAGATACAGAATACAAAATACACAAAACAGAAGTCAGAGCTCAGAAGTGGGTGAAGAGGTAAAGAGGTTAAGTGGTGAAAAGAGAAATACTCCTTCACCAGTTCACCCATTCACAAATTCACCAAAAAACTTCAGCCCCGAACCTTCAACCTCTGGCTTCCGACCTCTGACCTCTAATTCCCCTTCTCCGACTTCTGTGGCTCCAACTTCTCCTGAAAAAGTTATCCAGTTGCCAGGGCCTATTATTTCGAGAAATTCAGTCAAGGAAGACAGTCCAAGATTGTTCGACAGTGATGTGATAGCACGGTCTATGCAACAGGAGCCGGTAAAAACAAAGCCACCTGAGATAACTTTTGATACTCGAGAATTCAAATATCAGGGATACATGGCAAGATTAAAAGAAAAGATAGAGTCTATCTGGCAGTATCCAAGGTCTGCAGCAGAAAGAGGTATATACGGAGACCTATATATAAGATTCAGCATAAAAAAGGACGGAAGCCTCGGAAGGGTTGATCTCGTAAGAACCTCTGGTTACAGAGACCTTGATGAGGCAGCCCTTAATGCCCTTCGAGATGCCTCTCCTTTCTGGCCTTTACCAAAGGAATGGGATATGGAGGAATTTATAATTGAAGGACATTTTATTTATACCCTTTATGGATACTATATTCGGTAAACCTTCGTTCAACACTAAAATAGGCTTTAGGTGTCAGGCTTCAGGCTTCAGGATTTTTTATTTCCTATCGCCTATAGCCTACATGATGGTGCCGAAGGCGGGATTCGAACCCGCACGGCCTTGCGACCACCAGACCCTGAATCTGGCGCGTCTGCCAGTTCCGCCACTTCGGCTAAGGATATTTTAACACAATAAAGGTTTGGTAGCGAAAATAACGGTTGAGGTAACAGTGATTGACCTTCATATCCATGGAGCTGAAGGCCTTGATACAACCTCTCATGACCCTGAGGCAATATTAAAGATAGCAAGTTTGCTCGGGCATGAGGGCATTAAGGCCTTTTTGCCTGTTGTTTATCCTGGTTCAATAGAAAACATGCGCCTCAGTCTTGAGACTATTAAAAAGGCAATGGAATTTCAAAAAAACATGACGATTTCTTCTGCCAGAACTGTTACTTTCGCCACCAATGATTCACCCACCATTTCTCTTATACTTGGTGCCTATCTTGAAGGCCCTTTCTTGAATCCTCAGTATGCAGGGAGCCTTAACAGGTCCTTCTTTCTTGCTCCTTCTTCGAGCCTTTTTGAAAGACTCATAGAAGGTTATGAGGATATAATAAAGATTATAACTATTTCTCCTGAACTACCAGGCGCCCTTGAACTTATTGAGAATGCTGTCATGAAAGGAATAAAGGTTCACCTTGGACATTCGGGTGCAACTTATAAAGAAGCCCTTGAAGGCAAAAAGGCAGGAGCAACGGGTATTACCCATCTATTTAATGCCATGAGGCCACTTCATCACAGAGAGCCAGCAATAGCAGGACTTGGCCTTCTTGACAGGGACCTCTATGTGGAGCTTATATGTGACGGGATACACATAAATCCTGAGGTGCTGAGGCTTGTATTTTCAGTGAAGCCCCTTGATAAAATAATAGCCATTTCTGATAGGGTTGCAAAGAAGCCCCTTGAGGAAGGTGGTTTAAGTAACATCTCCGGAGTAAGTTATACAGAAAATGGTATCCTGAGAGGAAGCCTTTATCCCCTTTCAAGGGCAAAAGAGGTTCTAAGAGAGCTTGGTATTCCTGAAAATGTAATAGAGGCCGTTACTGAGGGGAATCCTTCAGCATACATTAAGTTTGGAGGTATAAATGATCCTTGATTTAAGAGACCTAAAAGGAGAGGAGCCCTTAAGAAAGGTAAGGGAGATTCTTAGGGATTTATGTCACGAGGATGAGGCCCTGGAGATTTTCCTTGACAGTGAGGCCACTGCAAAGAGAATGAAGGGATTTATGGCCATGTCTGGTTGTAATGTGGATTTGTTAAGGACTCAGGACGCATGGATTGTTAAAGTCACAGGAAGGAACTGTTATTGTGGATGAAGCTTAACAGGGTAGCCATAATCGGAGTTGGTCTTATAGGTGCATCCTTTGGCCTTGCCCTAAAAGAGAGAGGTCTTGCTGTCGAGATTTATGGTTTTGGAAGAAATGAAGATAACCTGAAAAAGGCAAAGGCAAGGGGAATAATAGATGCCTACAGTACGGATATCACTAAGGTCTGTGGCTCTGCAGATCTCGTTGTCCTTGCAACACCTGTTGGGGTATTTGTTGAAATAGCAAGAGAGATTAGCCCGTTCCTGAAAAAAGGGTCTATTGTTATAGATGTGGGGAGTGTAAAAGGAAGACTTGTCTATGAACTTGAATCAATCATGCCAGAAGGGGTGCATTATGTAGGCACCCATCCGATTGCTGGTAGTGATAAATCAGGAATTGAGTATGCAAGGCCTGACCTGTTTAAGGATGCAAGGTGTATTATCACTCCAACAGAAAAGACAGACCCAGAAAGTCTGAGCTTTATTCTGGATTTATGGAAGGAGTTTGGCTGTAATGTGGAGCTGATAGATCCAATGAAACATGATGAGATCTATGGGGCAGTAAGCCACCTTCCCCATATAATTGCCTACTGTCTTGTGAACACTATAGGCCAGATTGATAGCGAGTATATAAGATATGCAGGTCAGGGCTTTAAGGATACAACAAGGATAGCCCTCAGCTCTCCTGAACTCTGGAGGGACATAGTGGTTTATAATAGAGACAATCTTCTGAAACTATTGGAGGTCTTTGAGAAAAATATCGAAGAGCTCAAAAGGCTTCTTGAAGAGGCAAGCTCTGAGGAAATAAAAGAACTATTCACAAAGGCTCAGGAGTTGAGGAGAAGGTTTAGATAGAAAGGTTATGAAGTTAAAAGCTAAAGGTACGCTAATGATTGAGAAGGCAGAGGATAAGTTTTGGGCTTACAAAACCGCTACCGAAAATCTTCAAGGGGATATTGTCTTACTTGACAATGTGCAGTTTATTTATGAGTTATTTTTAGCAGAATTGGAGTTGAAATCTTTAGGTGTAGATTTCGAAATAACGAATGGTTTAAGGGTATTCAAAATCCTTAATAAAACTGACGAGATTAAAGAGAAGATAAAAAGAAAAGGTGCATATTACAAAACAATAATGGGAAATCTTACTGATTACTTCTATATCATTCAAAAGAATCAAACCCCTTCTGTGAACCAATATCTTACTCACTGGATATATCCATATAAGGGTAAATTTCATCCACAGATGATAAGGGCATTACTAAATATAATCGAATTAAAAGAGGGTGATACTGTTTGTGACCCTTTTTCAGGTAGTGGCACTACCGCTCTCGAAGCCCAGTTGCTTGGTATCAATTTTTTTGGGGTGGACATCTCGCCATTGTGTGTGCTACAGGGCAAGGTTAAGACAAGATCAATATACGTAATCGATAAGATCGAAAGCCTGAAAGATAGAATTATCTCGAGATTAGACCATAATATCTTCAATAAGGAAAAAGACTTTTACAAAGTCCTTTCGGAGATAGAGGATGAAGATGTAAGAAACTTTTACACTATTGCAAGGCTTCTTGCGGTAAGTGATAAGGAAAGGAGAGGTCGTAATTTTGAACAATCCTTTATAAAAAACTTAAAACTGATGATAGCTTCAGTGAAAGATTATAAAGAAATTTCAGAAAAATTAGGTTTAAAACTTGGTAAAGTAGATTTAAGAACTGGAGATGCCAGAAAGATTGAAATTCAAGATAATTCAATAGACGGAATAATAACCTCACCGCCCTACTCAATTGCTCTTGATTATGTAGAAAATGATATCCATTCACTAAAAGATATGGGATACGATGTTTTGAAGATGCGAGATGAATTCATTGGAGTAAGAGGGAATGGAAGAGACAAAATTGATCTTTATAATGAAGATATGAAGAAGGCTTTTGATGAGATGTACAGGATACTAAAACCTTATAAGTATGCTGTTATTGTCATTGGTAATGCCACATATCAGGGAAAAGAGATTGATACAGTTGATTTTACTATTGATTATATGACCAAGATAGGTTTTAAACTTGAACATAATGTTTTAAAGCTTATATTTGGTTTATACAATGTAATGAAGAAAGAGAATATATTGATTTTCAAGAAGGCGAGATGAAATCTGATAATCAATATATTGAAAGGCTTGAGAATACTATCAAGCAGATGCTTCAGCCTTTGAAGGACATTCCTTTTAATCTTGTTATTGAGGCTATGACTGGTAAGAAGGTAATATCCTTTGATTTTAATGACGAAAGTCATAAAAGAGTTCTGGAGTTATTGAAAGAGGCTGCTATAAAGGCGGGCATGGATATTAATAAAACTGGAATATTAGCTGAAAGGCCCAATGAAGTGGGAAATTATGTTGAAACCTATGTCAAAAAGGCTTTGCAGTCCCTGGGTCTCAAGGTAGAGACCCCGAGTAGTTCAAAGGGTCGCAGAAAATCTACAGGATATCCTGATATACTTTTCTAGTTTGGTGAGGTTCCATATTATTTGGAATGCAAAACATATAATTCTAAAAACAAATCAACTACCCAGAGAAGTTTCTATTTCTCGCCATCTGATGAATTTAAAGTCATCTATGATGCTCTACATTTCATGTTATCTTATGAGATTTATCTTTCTAAGAAAGGTAAAGAAAATGTCTATAGATGTAACCATTATAAGATATTGTCCATACAACAATTATCCGTAGATGTAAAATATGAATTTAATTCTGACAATAGGCGACTTTATTCTGGAAAGTTTGGTGCGATTATTTTAGATGAGGGCAAAATAGATATTCAGAAAAATGTCTAAT
>DAISHO010000148.1:0-5424 GCA_036822495.1 Thermodesulfovibrionales bacterium | reverse complement strand
ATAGTCCAGATATCTGATGTCCACCTGGGACTCCTTGTGAGAGAGGGTAGGCTTAAGAGGATTCTCGAAAAGGTCAGGGAGGCAAATCCAGATATAGTTGTCTCAACAGGAGACCTTGTAGATGGTCAGATTGACAGACTTGAAGGACTTGCAGAATTACTTAAAGAGGTCAATCCACCTTATGGTAAATATGCCATTACAGGAAACCATGAATTCTATGCTGGTCTCAAGCAAGCCCTTGCCTTTACTGAAAAGGCTGGGTTCACAATCCTGAGGGGAGAGGCTGTATATCTGCCTGAACTTAAACTCAGTATTGCTGGAGTTGATGACCCTGCTGGAAAGAGATACGGTCTCACAATTGAGATTCCAGAAGAAAGACTTCTCAAAAGTCTTTCAGGAGAGGGTTTCGTTCTATTCCTGAAACACAGACCGATTGTGGAAAAATCTTCAAAGGGACTCTTTGACCTTCAGCTCTCAGGGCATACTCATAAGGGTCAGATATTCCCTTTCAGTATCCTTACAGGCCTTTATTATGAGAAGGACTCAGGTTGTCTGAAGGATATTAACGGCTGTTATCTCTATGTAAGCAGGGGAACCGGCACATGGGGTCCACCTGTGAGGGTCTTTGCACCCCCAGAGATAACAGTGATTGATATTGTGAAGAAATAGTAAAGTATTCATACCATCCTGCTTATCTTTCTTACATCCACTCCACGGTATCTTCCTCTTTTAAGCAATAAAAGAAGATTCTCCTCTGTTACAGGCTCATAAAATTCTGTATAGCACTGCCCAACCTCGTGGGCCTCATGGGCATCGGAGCCACCTGTATAGGAAAGGCCAAGTTCACTTGCAAGCTCCACTGCCATCATGTTAAGGCTATGCATATTGTAACCATTAAATCCTTCAATGGCATAAAGACCCTTTATATCTTTAATTAAATTTCCGATACTCTTTACACCTCTAAAAGGATGGGATGGTATCACGATACCACCTGCTTGAGAAACAATCTTTACAAGCTCCTCAAGAGGTGTGTACTTTTCGAGTTTTCCAGTATCAAAACCAAAGACAAGGCAGTGTCCCTCTCTTGCAGAAAATTCCACACCCCTGAAAATCAGGATATGGCCCCTGTATTTTTCTTTTAAAGACTCTACAGGCTCTGATGCCTCATAGGAGTAATGCTCTGTAAAGGCAATACCATCAAGACCGAACTCAATAGCCCTCTCAATTATCTCTTCTGGCTCAGCGTCTGAATCACCGCTGAATTTTGAATGAATATGGAGGTCTATGCGATACATTAATTATTCGCCACAAGAACTGAAAGTATTAGGGGTGCTGAAAAACCTTCTTCAGATCTATCCTGAGATCCTTGAGGACTGTTGATTCAAGGACATGGTCTTCAAGATAGGTCTTAAGAAGGGTATAAGCATCTTCTTTGTCATTTAAGAGATAGACCTCAATAATTTTATCATCAGGTGCCACAATCCAGTACTCTTTTATTCCGTACCTTGCATAAAGCCTTTTTTTCTGGATTGTGTCTCTGTAGGCTGTTGATTCTGAAATTATCTCCACAACAAGGTCAGGAGCCCCTTGAATATTTTTTTCTGTAATAATCCCGGCCCTTTCTTTTGAAATAAAGATTATATCAGGTTGAACAACATTATATTCATCAAGGACGACATCATAGGGAGCTGTAAAGGCTTCTCCAAGAGAATTCTGAGTGATAAAATTAAATATCTCAGATAATAATTTTATAAGGATTCTCTGGTGGGCTGTTACAGATGATGGCGCTATAAGCAATTCTCCTTCAATGAGCTCATACCTTTTGGGTGGTGTAAGTAACATTGCCTGCTCAGAGGCCTTGATATAATCCTCATAGGTGTATCTGCCTTTTTCAACAACCGTCTCCATATCCTAAGGTTAACAGATTGTATTGTATATGTCAAGAAAACTAAAGACAAACCTAAATCACTTCAAAATAGGTATTCCTAATCTCTGCCTTGGTGTTTCACCTTTAAGGGGGGTTGTCTTTCTTGATGGAATTGTTCCTCTCTCACCTTCGTGTTGCTTCTGGAAATAGGCATCGAAACTCGAGGCATGAAAAAGGATTCCCCTTCCGTGTCTTTCCGCAAGCCTGTCCATAACTCTGTAAAGCCTTTCAAGTCTTTCTATCCTCAGGGGTTCTTCAAATAGGGATACCTGCAAAGAAGAATTAGGCTCAACAAGTTCTCCAAGGATAATCCCTGTCTGTCTGTAAAGTGTTCCCTCCTTATAAAGGGACTCAAAACCTTGTTTGAGAAGAGGTAAGATCTCCTGAGGATAGGCACTGGGCCTCGTGAGCCTGAGCTCAAGGGCCTCATCCCTGAAGTCCTGTGTCCTTAAAAACAGGATAATCCTTCTTGCAAAAAGGCTATATCTCCTTGCCTTCATACAGGCATCCTCAAGGTTCTTTGAAAGCTGGGCATATAAAAACTCCCTCACACTTGTTGGTGGAGTAAAGGTCCTTGCCTTGCTTATGGATTTATAGACTGATTTCCTTTCAGGATTAACAGGATATATACTCCTTCCATTAAGCTCATGCCATATCTCCTGAAAGGGTTTTGAGAAATGCCTTTTCACAAAGGCCTCGTCCTTTCTTGCAAAATCAAGGGCAGTGTTTATGCCGAGTTTCTTCATGTAAGCTGAGGTATTCGGTCCTATTCCCCAGATATCTGATACAGGAAGGTCTTTAAGGTAAAGATGGATCTCCATTCCGGGTATGACTGTAAGACCAGCGGGCTTTTTGTTTTTTGATGCAATCTTTGCAAGGACCTTTGTGAGGCTTATACCAATGGAGACAGTTATGCCGAGTTCTCTGTGGATTGTCTCCTGAATCCTTCTGCCAATATCTTCATAAGAGGAGTGATAGAGCCTCCTCAGGCCTGTGAGGTCAACAAAGGCCTCATCAATAGAATACTCCTCCACATCTGGAGAGAATCTCCTGAGTATCTCAAAGAGTCTTATGGAAAACAGACTGTAGGTCTCATAATCTGAGGGTAGTATTATTGCCTCGGGATAGAGCCTCCTTACCTCTCCTATCCTCATGCCCCTCTTTATCCCCTTTGCCTTCGCCTCATAGCTTACTGCTGCTACTATGCCACGCTCAAGACCTGTAACAACAGGTCTTCCCCTTAATGCTGGATTCAATGCCTGTTCACAAGAGGAAAAGAAGGCATCAGCATCCACATGAAGGATCGCCTTTGGCCATGATACTATGGTAATTGGTGAAGCTGGTTGTTTTATCATCGGTATTTCCTTATAACAGCTGTTACAACCCCACCTATTCTCAACTCCTTTTTTGGCTTTATAGGTTTGTAGGCTGGATTTGCAGGCTCAAGGATAAATCCTTCCTTTTCTCTTTTCAGATACTTCATTGTCCACTGACCATCCACCTCAGCTATGACAATGTCTCCGCTCTTGGGAGCTAATGACCTGTCCACAAGAACCAGATCCCCCGGGAAAATACCTGCACCAGACATGGAATCTCCTGTTACCTTAAGCATAAAAGTGGAGGTGGGGTTATCAATGAGCCATTTATCCAGTGAGAGGGTGTCAAGAAGCTCCTCCTCAGCAGGGCTCGGAAAACCAGCCTCAACAGTGCCAAGAACCTTAATGGGCTCTGCTATGCCTGCTGGCAGGAGCCTTCCTTTTGAATCCCTCTTAATGAACCCGAGTTTTTCAATCTTTGAGATAAATCTAAAAACAGCATTCTTTGACCTCAAGCCAAAGACCCCTGCCATCTCAGAATAAGAGGGCATCCTTCCTGTCTTCCAATAAAATTCGGAAAGCCTCTTTACCCTCTCCTTCAATTTATCCATTAAAAATATTATATGTGAACAATCGTTCACAAAGCAAGCCTGAAAATAAGCTGAAGACCTAATGTTACCTCGCCATCTGAGAGTGAAAGACCCTTACCTGCAGACAAGCACAGGAATCTTTGTCTTTGAGAGGACCTTCAAGGTTACACTCCCAAGAACCGCTCCAATCCCTCCCCTTCCATGGGAAGACATGACAATAAGGTCACAACCTTTCTCTTCTGCTGTTCTGATAATCTCCTCTGCAGGAGAATCAGCTATAACAGAAATACACTCACACTTCAGACCCTGCTCATCAGAAGCCCTCTTTATCTCAGAGAGATATCTGTCAGCCATGCACCTCAGATTTTCCTCAAACTTCTTTCTGAATAGTTTTGCCTTTTCATTATCTTCAGGAGTCCATATATCCCATATGTCTCCTGGGGAGGGATTCGGTATCACATAAAGGCCAAGGAGCTCTCCGCCTGTTAGTTTCGCAATGGCAATTGCATGCCTCACAGCCTTCTGAGCAATTTCTGAACCATCTGTCGGAACTAATATCCTTTTGTACATTTTCCACCACCCTTATAAAATAAGGGGCAACGGAGTTGCCCCGCTATGATGTTACTTCTGGATGATGTAGATAAATGTTCCTGCCTCTTCTTTCATCTCAAGGAGCTTGTATCCACTCCTTTCACAGAGGGCAGGGATGCTATGCTTTGTGCTACTATCATTTGCAAGGACCTGAAGTATCTGTCCTTTCTCCATTGTCTTGAGGGTATTCATTGTCATGACCATCGGCCTTGGACAAACAAGACCCTTAACATCAAGAACCCTGTCGATCTTTAATTCTGTTGTTGCCATTTTATACCTCCTATCCTTCCATATATTTCTTGAAGGTCCTTCCTGCAAACCATGTCATGAGAAGGGCCCAGGCAGTAATCACTCCAAGTGTAAAGACCACTGCTAAGGGATAACTTCCCAGAATATTAGGGAGGTAGACATCTGTGATATTCTTTGAACCAAAGGGTGCAAAGATCTCCTTAAACCACTTCTCCTCCCTCATGGGGAAGAGCCATGAAGAGACACATATAAGTGTTGTAAGACCAACCCATATCTTAACCTGTCCTTCTGCAGTCCTCCAGAGGCTATCACTCACACAGGCACCATTAAGGGCCATGCCTATCCCAAAGAGGATTGAACCAATAAGTACGCCTATGCCTGCAGGGCTTACAGCAAAGATCTCTGCATAGGATATATCAGGAATCGCAATAGCAAGGAGCTTGAAGGGTAGAAATCCTATTACAAGGAGTCCGTAGAGAAGGGCCATTGCCCTCGACATATCACTGAAACCTGTAAGGAAAGGCTCTCTATAGGCATAAGCAAAGCACATGCCACCACGCTGCATTGCAAAGCCTGTAAGGGTTGCAGCAAGGAAGGACAATGAAAGGGCAGGGTAACCTAAGTGGCTAAATCTGAAAAGAACAATAAACATCACCACTATTAATATCAAACCAAGATAGGGCTGGAATCTTATACCAAAGGGCTCTCCTCCATCAGCATTCAGTGGCATCCTTGGCCAGAGAGTCTTTGT
>DAISHO010000147.1:0-5441 GCA_036822495.1 Thermodesulfovibrionales bacterium | reverse complement strand
GATCATCACAAACAGGGATATGAGATTCGAGACAGATATGACAAAAAAGGTTAAAGATGTTATGACAAAGGACAGGCTTATAACAGCACCTGTAGGAACTACCCTTGAGGAGGCAAAGGAGATACTCCATAAGTATAAGATTGAAAAACTTCCGATAGTTGATAAGGATTTTAACCTTAAAGGTCTTATAACAATTAAAGACATTGAGAAGAGGAAAAAATATCCCCATGCCTGTAAAGATAAGCATGGAAGACTTATGGTTGGAGCATCTGTGGGCGTTGGTGAAGAGGCTATCTACAGGGCAGAGCTTCTTCAGAAGGCTGGTGCAGATGTAATTGTTATTGATACAGCCCATGGCCATTCAAAGGCAGTCATAGAGACCCTTAAGAAACTGAAGAAAAAACTCAATATTGACATAATTGCAGGCAATGTGGCTACAGAGGAAGGTGCTATTGATCTCATAAAGGCAGGAGCTGATGCCATAAAGGTTGGCATAGGCCCTGGCTCTATATGCACGACAAGGATTGTAGCGGGTGCTGGTGTCCCCCAGATAACGGCAATAATGAACTGTTATAAAGTTGCAAAGATGTATAAAGTTCCCCTTATTGCTGATGGTGGAATTAAATATTCAGGAGATATAACAAAGGCCCTTGCTGCGGGAGCAAACAGCGTAATGATAGGGAGCCTATTTGCTGGAACCGATGAATCTCCTGGTGAGATAGTGCTTTATGAGGGAAGAAGTTATAAAGAATACAGAGGTATGGGCTCTCTTGGAGCAATGATTCAGGGAACAAGAGACAGATATGGACAGCAGGATGTTGAACCAAAAAAACTTGTCCCAGAAGGTGTTGAGGGAAGGGTGCCTTACAAAGGACCTCTTGCAAATACAATCCATCAATTAATTGGGGGAGTGAAATCAGGGATGGGTTATTGCGGTGCAAGGACCCTTGAAGAACTCAGGGAGAAGGCAAGATTTATCCAGATAACCCAGGCAGGTCTTAGAGAAAGCCATGTCCATGATGTAATCCTTGTAAAAGAGGCACCTAATTACAGGCGAGAATGGTAGAGATTCATTCAGAAAAGATTCTCGTCCTTGATTTTGGCTCTCAGTATACCCAGCTCATAGCGAGAAGGATAAGGGAAAGTAAGGTTTATTCAGAGATATTTCCTTTTAATGCAGACATAGAAAGGATTAAGGCATTTCAACCAAAGGGGATTGTACTTTCTGGTGGACCAAGGAGTGTATATGAAGAAGGGGCTCCCTTGCCTGATAAGGAGATCTTTGAGCTTGGTATCCCTGTGCTTGGCATATGTTATGGAATGCAGGCCATGGCTCACATGCTCGGAGGAAGGGTTGCAAAGGCCCAGAGGCGGGAATATGGAAGGGCTGAGCTTATTGTAGACAGTGACAGGGACCTTTTTAAAGGAATCCCTTCAAGGACAAGGGTCTGGATGAGCCATGGTGACAGGATTGAGGAGATGCCACCAGGATTTGAGGTAATTGGCCATACAGATAACTCTCCCATTGCTGCCATGGCTGATTATTCAAGGAGATTTTATGCCCTCCAGTTTCATCCTGAGGTGGTTCACACAGAACATGGCACAAAGATACTCCAGAATTTCATATATGAGATCTGCAAGGCAAAGCCTACATGGGAGGTTCGTTCCTTTATTGAATGGTCTGTTGAGCAGATAAAACAGACTGTTGGTAATAAAAAGGTGATATGTGCCCTTAGCGGAGGTGTTGATTCATCAGTCACAGCCCTTCTTGTTCATAAGGCTATTGGAGATAACCTGATCTGTATCTTTGTTGACAACGGCCTTTTAAGAAAGGGTGAGGCAGAAAAGGTAAAAAAGACCTTTGAGGAAAATTTCCATATTCATCTTGTTTATGTTGATGCCTCAAAGAGGTTTCTCGAAAAACTTAAGGGTATAACTGATCCTGAAAAGAAAAGAAAGATAATCGGAAATGAATTCATAGCAGTTTTTGAAGAAGAGGCAAAAAAGATAAAGGGTATAGAATTTCTTGCACAGGGAACCCTATATCCTGATGTAATAGAGAGTGTTTCCTTTAAGGGCCCATCAGCTGTTATCAAAAGTCATCATAATGTGGGTGGCCTTCCTGAGGTCATGAAACTTAAACTTATAGAGCCCTTAAGGGAACTTTTCAAGGATGAGGTAAGGGCTATAGGTAAAGAGCTTGGGCTTCCTGATGAGATATGCTGGAGGCATCCCTTTCCAGGGCCAGGCCTTGCCATAAGGTGCATTGGAGAGGTTACAGAGGAGAGACTGAAGGTCCTCAGAGAGGCTGATTCTATTGTCCTTGAGGAGATAAAAAGGGCTGGTCTTTATAGAGAGCTATGGCAGGCCTTTGCTGTGTTACTACCCGTAAAAAGCGTTGGAGTTATGGGTGATGAGAGAACCTATGAGAATGTAGTGGCAGTGAGGGCAGTTACAAGCCTTGATGGCATGACAGCAGACTGGGCAAGACTTCCTTATGACCTGATGGAGAGGATATCTCTAAGGATAATAAATGAGGTAAGGGGAGTTAATAGGGTTGTTTATGATATAAGCTCCAAGCCACCAAGCACAATAGAGTGGGAGTGATGGACTTAAAGGCTTATCTTGAGGAAAAAAGAAGGCTTGTAGATTCTTACCTTAAAGAATATTTTAAAACTCCTTTCCAGCCTGAGAGGCTCCATTCTGCTATGACCTATAGCCTTTTTGCTGGTGGAAAGCGCATAAGACCAATCCTTGCCCTTATGTCCTATGAGTGTCTTGGAGGTGACCCATTAAAGATCCTGCCTCAGGCAAGCAGTCTTGAGCTTATCCATACCTATTCCCTTATCCACGATGACCTTCCAGCAATGGATAATGATGACCTTAGAAGGGGCATGCCAACAAACCATAAGGTCTTTGGAGAGGCAATGGCAATCCTTGCAGGAGATGGTCTCCTCACAGAGGCCTTTAATATGCTCACAATAAATCATGGGGATCTTTCACCTAATGCCCTCTTAAATGCCATAAAGGATATTGCAATGAAAGCCGGACTAAGTGGAATGGTGGCAGGTCAGGCTCAGGATATCCTCTCTGAAGATTCTGAACCAGACCATGAGGCCCTCAAATTCATCCATTCAAACAAGACAGGGGCACTTATCACGGCAAGCTTGAGGCTTGGCCCAATACTTGCTGAAAGTGGTGAGAATCTCTTATCATTATTTACAGGATATGGTGAGAGGCTCGGTATGGTCTTTCAGATAGTTGATGATATCCTTGATTTAACAGGTAGCCCCGAGGAGATGGGTAAGCCATTACGGTCTGATGAAAAAAAGAAAAAACTCACCTATCCAAGGGTCTATGGTATTGAAAAATCGAGAGAGCTTGCAGGAAGGCTTGTTGAAGAGGCTGTTGAGCTTATATCAAGGATCGGTCCATCCAGCGAACCTCTCAAGGAAATGGCCCTTTATTTATTAAAAAGGAGTGCCTGATGCTCGAGCATATTAAAGGACCTGAAGATATTAAAAGAATGGATATTGAAGACCTGAAATCCCTCGCCTTAGAGATAAGACAGGTTATTATAGAGACGGTCTCAAGAAATGGTGGACACCTTGCCTCAAATCTTGGGGTAGTAGAACTTGCCATAGCCCTTCATTATGTATTTGATTCCCCCCGTGACAGAATAATCTGGGATGTAGGTCACCAGTCCTATCCACATAAATTGCTTACTGGAAGATATAGCCAGTTTCATACCCTGAGGAAGCTTGGTGGCATCTCGGGTTTTCCAAGGATAGAAGAGAGTCCTCACGATGCCTTTGGTACAGGCCATAGCTCCACATCCATATCATCTGCCCTTGGTATGGCTGAGGCAAGAGATATAAAAAAGGAGAGCCATAAGGTCATAGCAGTGATTGGTGATGGAGCCCTTACTGCTGGCATGGCCTTTGAGGCCCTGAATCATGCAGGCCATCTAAAAAAAGACCTTATTGTGATTCTCAATGATAATGAGATGTCTATATCAAAGAATGTTGGGGCCCTTGCAGAATATCTCAACAGGATACTTACTGGCAATCTCTACAGGCGTTTTAAAGACGAGACAAAACAGCTCCTCAAGAATATCCCGAAAAAATTCAGCGAACCTGTTCAAAAACTCGCTGAAAAGGCTGAGGAGACCCTTAAGGGAATCTTCTTGCCACCAGGGCTCTTTTTTGAAGAACTCGGTTTTGAATACCTTGGCCCAATCGACGGACATAATATAGAACTCCTGATCTCAACCCTAAGGAGGATAAAAGAGATAAAAGGACCTGTGTTGCTCCATGTTATAACTAAGAAAGGGAAAGGATATAAATATTCTGAAGAGGACCCCTGCGTTTTTCATGGTGTAGGTCCTTTCAGCCTCGAGACAGGCAGTCCTGTTAAATCTACTCAAAAGACCTATAGTGAGTTTTTCGGAGAGTTTCTTACAGAACTTGCAGGAAAGGACCAGAGGATAGTCGCCATAACAGCTGCTATGAAGGATGGGACTGGCCTTAATTGTTTTTATGAAAAATATCCTCATAGACTTTATGATGTTGGCATAGCTGAACAACATGCTGTTACCTTTTCTGCTGGACTTGCCAGGGAAGGGATAAGGCCTTATGTAGCTATATATTCAACCTTTCTTCAGAGGGCCTTTGATCAGATAATCCATGATGTATGTATTCAGAGACTACCTGTTACCTTCTGTATTGACAGGGCGGGCATTGTTGGTGAAGATGGTGCAACCCATCAGGGCCAGTTTGACCTTTCCTATCTCAGGCTTATCCCGAATTTAGTTATAATGGCTCCTAAGGATGCCCTTGAATTAAAAAAGATGCTTGAACTGAGTCTGGAACTTTCTGGTCCCTCAGCAATTAGATATCCAAGAGGAAAGGCTATAATTATAGAGGGAGGGGATGCTACCTTTGGAGTAGGAAAGGCGGAGCTCTTGAGGGATGGTCATGACCTTGCCATTATTGCTATTGGCAATATGGTGGCACCAAGCCTTGAGGCCTCTGAGGAACTCATGAAAGCTGGTATGAGTGTGGCTGTTGTGAATGCAAGATTTGTGAAACCCCTCGATGAAGCCCTGATATATTCTATTGCAAAGAGGACAAAGAAAATTATAACTGTTGAGGATAACTCCCTTGCTGGTGGATTTGGAAGTGCTGTTATGGAATTCCTTCATAGAGAAGGATTAAGTGATGTAAGTGTAAGGTCCATAGGAATTCCTGACATCTTTATAGAGCATGGTTCCCAGCAGGAGCTGAGACAGATCTATGGTCTTTCAAAAGAAGGTATTATAAATTCAGCCCACCTTTTAATGGAGAAAAGCCTTACAAGAGATGTTACAGCCCTCTGAAATAACTATGCCGCAGAACCCTCAAATTAAAAAAGAGAGACTTGATAAACTCTTAGTTGATAGA
>DAISHO010000146.1:0-5507 GCA_036822495.1 Thermodesulfovibrionales bacterium | reverse complement strand
TTATTTATTTCCTATTGCCTACAGCTTATCGCCTATGGCCTATAGCCTCCTTCAGCCTACTTTAAAAGCCTCTTTTAATTTGTTTTGGACAGCAGTGGAAAAACTTATCTATTCCACTTACACCACTTTGTATCCTGCTTTTGTAATGGCCTCAATAAGGTCTTCTTTTTTGCAATCTGTGCATTCTACCTTTGCTGAACCTATCTCAACTTCTGCAGACTTCACACCCTTAACACCTTCAAGGGCCTTTTTTACCCTCATAACACAGTGCTGACAGCTCATGCCTTCAATCTTGAAATTGAATTCCATAGTTCCTCCTCTTATTCAGGATAGGATACCTTGATATTTAACAAAATACTTTTCAAAATCTTTAATATTTTTTTCAAAAAAAATTTTAATTTTGTCCCATTCTGTGCTACTTTCTAAAAGTATAGGTGGTGGGTCTCTTTCAGCATCTTCAAAATAGATTAATCCCTTTAGAATATGAAGATAATTTATATCACTGCCAAATTTCTTACAGATTAATTCAACAGTCTTTTCTATTCCCAGAAATTGAACGCCAAAATAAAAATCGTAAAAATCCTTTTTTTTGCCTCTATCAGCTATCGTTCTTACCTTCTCAGCTATTATATCCCTGAAATCTGCTACCCATATGGAATTGAAATCTTTTAGAGGGAAGAGGAGACTTCCTTCATAATACATAAAAGATACTCTTACACCTTCCAGAAGACAATAAAGTGTGAGGGCACTTCTTCTCTCTTCAGCCACTTTCAGATTATATCTGCGAAGGATTTGAGATAGCTCCTCCGGTGAATACTTTTCTGGAGTAAAGAAATCCATATCAAAAGATCTTCTGTGTCCTAATTGGAGGGCAAGACCTGTTTCACCAGAGAGATAAAAAGAATTTTTTTTAAGAAAGCTGAGCTTTTTGCTCAGTTCTAACATTTCCTGGCTTATCGCCTCAATTTTCATATCCAAGAGCCCTCAAGAGAGCGTGAGTTTTTTTAGAGATGCTTCTACTCTTTTTTAATACACTCTTAATCTTTTCTTCAGAAAAGGACTTTTTCATCCATTCAAAATCATCAATATCTCCATGTTCAAGTATCCGTTCAATAATAAAGAACCAGTCTCTTTCAGGAGAGAGCTGGTCTATATTTACGTCCCAGAAGAGTGTCTTTTTTCTAATTGCTAACATGATAATGGGTGGCAAAAGTAACAGTTGTAGTATATATGCTAAAATAATAGTTGAAATTTCAATCTTGTGTCAAGCTGACAGTTCGCCCAAAATGGAAATGGTGCGAGGCCAGGAAATTGAACTGAATGAGCAATTTGTAAAAGCCCTTCAATTGATGGAGGAGACCAAAAGGCATGTCTTTATAACAGGAAGGGCTGGAACTGGAAAGTCAACCCTTTTGAATTATTTTAGAGAGCGAACAAAAAAGAATATAGCTGTTCTTGCTCCTACTGGAGTTGCTGCTGTAAATATAAAAGGCCAGACAATCCATTCATTTTTTAATTTCAGGCCCGACATTACCCCTCATAATGTAAAGGAAATAAAACCCAGAAACAGAGAGCTCTACAAAAAACTCGACACCATTATCATTGATGAGATTTCAATGGTGAGGGCAGACATCCTTGATTGTATAAATGAATTTTTAAGACTCCACGGGAAAAAGAAGACTATCTTCGGAGGTATTCAGGTCATATTCATAGGTGACCTCTACCAGCTCCCGCCTGTTGTGACCTCAAGGGAGAAGAGCCTCTTCAGTGAGCACTACAGAAGTCCCTATTTCTTTGATGCAAAGGTCTTTGAGGATATTGACATGGAATTTATAGAGCTTGAAAAGGTCTATCGCCAGAAGGATGAGAGGTTCTTGAGGCTCCTTAATGCCATAAGAAATAATACTATCTCAGAAGAGGAGCTTGAGGAATTGAATTGTAGGTGCAGACCTGATTTTGTACCAAAAAATCAATTCTACATTTACCTTACCACAACGAATGACCTTGCGAATAAGATAAACATAGAGAGACTCGATAACCTGAAGGGTAAGGAATATCTTTACCATGGCGATTATGATGGAAGATTTACAGAACAGGACCTCCCGGCTCCCCTTGAACTTGTGCTGAAGATTGGTGCACAGGTAATGCTTCTCAATAATGATTCAATGGGAAGATGGATAAACGGTAGCATGGGGAAGGTAGTTGATATAGAAAAAAACAGAGATGAACCAGATATTATCTGGGTAGAACTTGAAAATGGAGATACCGTAGATGTGACTCCTTATAGATGGGAGATGTATGAGTTTGCTTATGACAGGAGTTCAAAGACAATTTTATCAGAGGTAGTGGGAACCTATGAACAGTATCCCTTAAGGCTTGCCTGGGCAATTACCATACATAAGAGTCAGGGGCTCACCTTCGATAAAGTAATACTCGATATTGGCAGGGGGATCTTTTCCCATGGACAGCTTTATGTGGCACTCTCAAGATGCAGAAGCCTTGACGGCCTTGTCCTGAGACAGCCTATATCGAGGAGGCACCTGTTGATGGACAGAAGGGTGGTAAATTTTATTACAGGATACCAGTACAGACTTTCCGAGAAGTTCCAGTCATTAACAGAAAAACTTTCCATTATAGAGAAGGCGATAAAAGAGGGGAGACCCCTTGATATTGTATATCTCAAGGCAAAGGACGAGAAATCAAGGAGGATAATAATTCCCATTGAATTAGGTGATATGGAGTTCAATGGAAAAAGCTTCAAGGGCCTGAGGGCCTTCTGTGTTATGAGAAATGATGAGAGGGTCTTTAATGTAGAAAGGATACTTGAGGTAAGGATCTGTTAGATTCCTGAATTGTCTTTCCTTGACTATACCTCCAGAGTATTTTTATAATCAATTTCTATGATTGAAGAGATAAATGTCCTTATAGAGCAAAGGTTGAATAAATTAAAAGAACTGAGGGCCCTTGGTATTGACCCCTATGGTGGTCCCTATGAGCTGACCCATTCAAGTGCTGAGATCCACAGGCGTTTCGGAGATAAGGATAAAGGTTATCTTGAACAGAACAACCATGAGGTCTCTATTGCAGGCAGGATTATCATGTTCAGGGATTTTGGTAAGGCCTCCTTTGCCCATATCCAGGATGCCTCTGGAAGGATTCAGGTCTATTTTCGGAAGGATATCCTTGGTGAGAAATTTTCTCTTTTAAAAAGGATTGATATAGGTGATATCCTCGGTATTAAAGGCAGGCTCTTCAGGACAAAGACTAATGAGCTCACTGTTGAGGTAAAGGATTTTACCCTTCTTACAAAATCCCTGAGACCCCTTCCTGAGAAATGGCATGGTCTGAAGGACATCGAGCTCAGGTACAGACAGAGGTATGTGGACCTCATTGTTAATCCTCAGGTAAAAGAGGTATTCCAGAAAAGGAGCGCTATTATAAAGGCTATAAGGGATTTCCTTGACAGGGAAGGATTTATTGAGGTAGAAACACCCATGATGCATCCCATACCTGGAGGTGCTGCTGCAAAACCTTTTAAGACCCATCATATTGCCCTTGGCATAGATCTATATTTAAGGATAGCACCTGAGCTTTATTTAAAAAGACTACTCGTTGGAGGTTATGAGAGGGTCTATGAGCTCAATAAGAATTTCAGGAATGAGGGCATATCAACTAAGCACAATCCAGAATTCACCATGCTCGAGTTTTACATTGCCTATAAAGACTATAGATTCCTCATGGATTTCACCGAGAGACTTATAACAGAGGTAGCCCGAAAGGTCTGCGGGAGTTTTAAGATCCCCTATGGGGACTACGAGGTCGACCTTTCCCCACCATGGAAGAGGCTTGCCTGGAAGGAGGCCCTCCTTGAAAAGGGTGTGCCAGAAGAGGTCTTAATTAATGAGGGGTCTGCGAGGAAATGGGCCCTTTCAAAAGGGATTGAACTTCCTGAAGGGCTTTCTCATGGTAAAGTCCTTGATGAGATATTCAAGGAGTTTGTGGAACCTGATTTGATACAGCCAACATTCATAATAGACTATCCTGTGGAACTCTCACCCCTTGCAAAGAGGAAGAAGGAGGAGCCAGAACTTGTTGAGAGATTTGAGCTTTTTGTTGTTGGCAGAGAAATAGCCAATGCCTTTTCAGAGCTCAATGACCCCATTGACCAGAAGGAGAGGTTTCTCAAACAGGTAGAGGCAAGGATGCGTGGTGATGAAGAGGCCCATCAGATGGATGAGGACTTTATAAGGGCCCTTGAATATGGAATGCCTCCTGCAGCTGGTGAGGGAATAGGCATAGACAGGCTTGTGATGCTCCTTACCAATTCTCAATCTATAAGGGATGTGATATTATTCCCTCAGTTGAAGCCTGAATCATGAAGAAAATCTTACCCTATCCACTATTTATTGCCCTAAGGTATCTGAAATCTAAGAAGAGGCATAAAGGCATTTCCCTCAATACCTTTATCTCCATAGGTGGGGTAAGCCTTGGCGTTATGGCCCTCCTTACAGTCCTTTCAGTTATGAGTGGTTTTCACGAAGACCTTCAGAGAAAGATACTCGGTGTGAATGCCCATGGTGTGA
Organism: Thermodesulfovibrionales bacterium; assembly: GCA_036822495.1. Taxonomy (GTDB): domain Bacteria; phylum Nitrospirota; class Thermodesulfovibrionia; order Thermodesulfovibrionales; family CALJEL01; genus CALJEL01. Next base: position 924 of record DAISHO010000146.1, on the reverse strand, counting down.
TACTTCATTATAAGGGTACAATAGATAATTATAAGATTGTAAAAGGAGTGATAGACAGAAATGGTGATGTCCTTTCATCCTCACCTTTTATTATTGGCCAGGTCATGATCTCTGCACAGGATAGATCAAGGGGAGTTGTCCTTAAGGGAATCCTTCCTGAAGAGGAGAGCAGGGTCTCTGAGCTTCAAAGGCACATAAAGGAAGGAAGATTAGATGACCTTTCTCGGAGGGGTGATGACCTTCCAGGAATAATTATTGGTAAAGAACTATCAAGGCATCTCGGTGTTTATATGGGCGACAGGGTGAATCTCATATCTCCTATGGGTGAGATAGGACCTCTCGGTCTTATCCCGAGGGTAAGACAGTTCAGGGTAACTGGTATCTTTGAGATAGGCATGTTTGAATATGATAGTAACCTTGCCCTTGTATCGCTGAAGGAGGCGCAGGATTTCTTCAGGCTTGGAGATGCTGTTACAGGTATAGAGATAAAGGTAAAGGATATATACAGGGCTGACAGGGTTATTGAGGCTCTTCAGAAGGAGCTTGGCTATCCCTATTATGGTATGGACTGGATGAGGATGAACAGGACACTCTTTTCAGCCCTCAAGCTTGAGAAGTTTGCCATGTTTGTTATACTCATCCTGATAGTCCTTGTGGCCTCTTTCAACATCGTAAGCACCCTCAGCATGAGTGTGATAGAAAAGGAAAAGGAGATAGCGATTCTTAAGGCAATGGGTGCCCCTGATAAGGGGATTATGTCTATCTTCATGCTTCAGGGGCTGATTATAGGCTTTACAGGCACAGTTATCGGAGTGGCAGGCTCCTTTATACTCGGGTATATTATAAACAATTACGAGATAATAAAACTTCCACCTGATGTTTATTATCTTAGCCACCTTCCAGTAAAGATAAAACTTTTTGATT
>DAISHO010000145.1:0-5514 GCA_036822495.1 Thermodesulfovibrionales bacterium | reverse complement strand
TTCAAGGATTTCGTAAGCGGAAAAGTCACAGCTGTATCAGGCACAACCATAACAGTTGACCAGAACCTCACAAAGGACTATACAGGCTTTGCCCTTGTCATAACAAAGGCAAATGGCTCTCAGGCCCAGAGGGCAATAATAACAGCAACAGACACAAACCTTGAGCAGGTAACAGTTGCCTCCTGGCCTGCCTTCACACCATCAGCTAATGACTACTTTGAGATTACAAAGGACATAACACCTATTGAGGAGGTCTGCTTTAACTGCCATAGCCAGGGCTCAAATTCAGGTGGCTCTGGCCTCGACAAGCCAAATAACTATAAATCAACAGATGGCTTTGACTACTACGGAGCAGAGCCCATGCAGAACCGTCTTGAACAGCTCTTTAATGTCTTCAGTGCTGATAGTGGAAGGCTCAGAGATGCTGCTGCAAAGAATGCAACAACTGTTGTTGGCTGTACAAACAACACAATAACTGCTAATGAGTTTACCAATTACATGTTCAGGAGTGGCTCTGTAAAGGTAAAGATATCAGCCAATACAGCTACTGCTTCTGATACAACCTGTAACACAAACTATGGTCTTCCATACTCCTACAGCATGACTGTTTCAGCCCTGCCCTCTGCCCTCAGTGCAGGCGCATCCTATAAGGTTGCAAAACCAGCATACCATCCCCTTGACAACCTGGGCCTCCACAAGCCTAATGAGCACCTGACAGCAACCCCTGGCTGGAATATTGGTGACAGCGGGTCTTGTAGTTCTGTAACCACAAATTCCTGCACAGATAACACAAAGCGCTGGGTAGGAAGCTTTGCAAACAAGACCATAACATTCACATCAGGTAACTGTTCAGGCCAGACCTTTACAATTAGCTCAAATACCTCTAACACTATAACCCTTTCAACAACACCAACCTGTACCCTTTCTGCAGGTGACACCTATTATATTGCCTCAAGGCATGTCTCATGCTCAGACTGCCACAATACCCACGCAGCCCAAGTGAATCCCTCTGGCACAGTCTCAAGTGTAGGCAATACACCTCCATCAAGCATATATATAAAGGATACAGGCAAGACCTTTGATGTCACTGGATGGCCCAATGACAAATGGAAGGGTTATCTCATAATGGTTACAAAGAGCACGGGCTTCAGGCAGATAAGGCAGATAACAAGCTCTGTGACAGACTCAACAGGAACTACCTACTATGTAGGCCTTGCCTGGAATTCTACAGCACCAACTGCAGGCGACCGCTATGAGGTCTTCAAGCAGGATGGCTCAGCAGGTTCAGGACAGAAGGGTGTATGGGGTGTGAGTGTAAGCTTCCTTGCACCAAATACAACAAATGCTGGTGATAACTATCGCCCTGGCGCTGACTATACCTATACAAAGACATGGGATGTCCAGTACCAGAGGGACCTCTGCATAAAGTGCCACAGCTACTACGGATTCCTCTCAGCACCTCCAACAACACCATCAGGAATGGGTACAGTTAATACCCTTTCTCCAGCCTCTGATATTGCAGAGGAGGCAAACCCTGACAACCTTGCCCACCATGCCATTTATGCAAGGGGTAAGAACCAGCCCATTACAGCCACAGGCTCAACAACAGCCACTGGAAGACCCTATGGTGCAAACCCCAACTGGCCAAAATACACAACAGGCACAATAAGCATATCAACAGCTGGTACAGCAACCCTTGGCGGTGGTGGAAGCCTTCCACAGAATGTCCTTCCAGGCTGGATGGTCTATGTTGGCTCAACCAATTATCCAACAGCTGGCTCTGCTAATACACCAAGGTATTGGTTTGAGATAATAGAGATCTATGGCTCAACGAGCTTCAAGGTCACACCTGCTCCTGCTACTGCCCTCACTAACCAGAGCTATGCCATAACAGCAGGCCTTGGAAATACCTTTGTGCCACCTTTTGGACCATGGTCTATCCTCAGGTGCTCTGACTGCCATGGCTCAACCCTTACTGACCCCCTTGGTCCCCATGCCTCTGTAAACAAGTTCCTTGTAAGGTCCATAGAGCCCATTATAGGCTATGAGTTCTTTAATGGAACGAGTGTTGTAGTCTCAACAGAGGCCCAAAATTCAGGAACTGCCTATAACAATAACTACTTCTGCTTCAACTGCCATAAGCGCAGTGTCTATGGTGACCAGGGCCTCACATCTCCGTCTGGAGATATCTACTCAAGGGTGCAGCACAGGGCCCTTTATTCAGCTGACTCCCGTGTAGCATCTCCCACCTGGGTGGGCACAAACATCCATTGCCATCAGTGCCATGCAGGTTATCGTGGAACAGGTGCTGCAGGAACAGAGCGTGTTGGTGGAATCCATGGAACAAACTTCTATAGCAGAGGTGGAGGATCAGGTGTTCTGTATACAACAAAGCAGGGTAAGAGATTCCTTAACGGTGCAACCTGGGCAGTAGGTCCAGGTGATGGTAACACAACTGCTGGTGGTCTTGCAAGACCATCAGTCTTAACCTCAGGTGCCTGCTATACAAGAAAGACCACAGATAGCTTGAATAACTGTGGCCAAGGTCACACTGGTGAGAGGAACTATGGCGGAGCTACCTATGACTATGATAATCCGTAATTGAGCAGGACTCACATAAATAGGCCTCAGGGATAAAAGAAAGGGGAGCGGAAGTAAAATCCACTCCCCGATTTTTATTGTACATCCTGAAAAAATTTGACACTTGATAGCTTATATATTATGCTTTATGTAAATGAGGACACTTCATTTAAAAAAATACTTAATAATCAAAGATTCTAATGAAAAAGGGTTGTCCACATTTTGAACTGACATGAGAATATTACTTCTTTTTTCATTCCTCCTTTCTGGCCTTTCTGCCCTTATCTATGAGGTCACCTGGACAAGGGCCTTGAGCCTTATCCTTGGCTCAACTGTCTACAGCCTATCAACCATGCTTGCTACCTTCATGCTCGGCCTTGCCGCAGGCTCATTCCTTGGTGGAAGACTTGCTGACAGAAATAGAAACCTCTTTCTTATTTATGGCATTTCAGAGGTCTTTATAGGTCTCTCTGGTTTAATTTCTATTCCATTGATTTACAACCTTCCACCCTTTTTTTCAAGCTCTATCACCTCCTCAGGCTAAATCCCCCTGCCTTCTTTGTGAGCCAGTTTTTTATTGCAGGTCTTGTCATGCTTTTTCCTACAGTCCTTATGGGTGTGACCTTTCCTGTTGTCTCAAGGCTATTGACAGGAGAACTCAGTAGTCTTGGAAGGTCTGTTGGAAATGCCTATTCCTTTAATACTGCAGGTGCAATCCTCGGCTCTATCCTCGGAGGCTTTTTCCTTATCCCTCAGATTGGCCTTAAGGGAACATGCCTTTTTGCAGGTATAATAAATCTTTTTGTAGGCATTACCTTTATTATTATCTCAGGAAGAAAAAAACTCCTGCCCAGCCTCTGCCTCACCTTTGTCTTTCTCCTTTATCCCTATTTTAAAACGCAACCGGAGGACTATTTTGCCACCTTGTATATGGCAGAAAGGTTTTCGAACCTTGAGGAACTGAGAAGGGCAGAGGCCTCCAAGGAGGTCCTCCTTGAAAAGGACCATCCTCAGGGATTTGTAAGGGCCCTGAGGGACGAAGGAGGCTTTCTTGTACTTCAGCATGGTGGAAAGATGGAAGGCACGGGCCTTTCTGATAGCCCTAATACCCTCTTTCTTGCAAGCCTTCCCGCAGAGGCACTTTCAAGGAGGCCTGAAAGGCTCCTCGTCATTGGCCTTGGAGCAGGCATTACCTGCTTGCAGGCAAAGGCCCTTTCAGACAGAGTAGAGGTTGTGGAGATAAACCCTGCTGTTGTTGAGGTAGTGGAGAGATTCGGTCTTCCAGAGACCCTGAGGGGTGTAGAGCTTCATATAGGTGATGCAAGGCAGTATCTCCTGTATACAGACAAAAAATACGACATTATCACCTCTGAGCCCTCTGTTCCATCAGAGGCAATGGCTGCAAACCTCTTTACCCTTGAGTTTTACAGACTTGCCAGAAGCAGGCTCAAAGAAGATGGGATTATGGCCCAGTGGGTTCCTGGCTGGGTATTAAAGCGCGATGAGGTAAGGGCCTGCATAAAGACCTTTGCAATGGTCTTCCCTTATGTCTATGTCTATAAGGTAAAGGCATCAAAGGACTTCATCCTCCTTGGCTCATTGCAACCCCTGAGGAAGGTCCTTAAGACAGGTGTATTTATACCCAACCCTCTTCCGCCAGTATTTAATGAAATGAAGAAAATGGGCGATATTAGTTCCCTCTTTGAGATAGAGCTTGTGAGGGATGCGGAATCTGTAAAAGAGATAATTGCCATGGAAAACATACCCTTGATTACAGACGACAAACCCATGATAGAGTTCTGGACTACCAGAAACTTCCTGCAATAGTCATACCCCTTTTAAGGGAAGTCTCTCTAATCTAAATGTGTTATAATTACCATTATGTCAGCAAGATTTTTTTTGCTCCTCATAATTTCTCTCCTTTTAATTGTAGCCACCCTAACCAGAAACTCCCTTTGGAAGGATGACCTCATCCTCTGGCAGGATATTGTTAGGAAGTCTCCTCATAAGATAAGGCCCTATATAAACCTTGCTGGTACATTACTTATGAGACAAAGGCTTGATGAGGCTTTATCTGTCCTGTTTAAGGCTACTGAGGTCTTTAAGGAAGAGATCCTTTCTGGGAATCTCTATTACCTGAGGGCTGGACTTGAGATATACCTGAACTTTGCAGCTATATACGGCTTAAAGGGCGATATAAACAGGGCAATGGAGTTTCTTCAGAAGGCCCTCGAGACAATGCCAGATTCCCCAAAGGCAAACTATGCTATGGCCTTTGGCCTCATGGAAAAGGGACAGTTAAATAAGGCAGAGGAATACCTTGAGGTTGCCATTAGCCTTGCAGAGGACCCAAAGGCCTATTCACTTTATAGCGAGCTCTGCGAAAGACAGGAAAGGTTTGATTGTGCAATAAGCCATCTTGAAAGGGCTGTTTATCTTGAACCCGAAAATACTGGCTATCTCACAAGGCTCGGTTATCTCTATAAAACTACTGGCAGGCTGAAGGATGCTGAAAAGGCATGGCTCAGGGCAGTGTCCCTTGGTAGCAGAGAGCCAGAGCCTTATCTAAACCTTGGTTCCCTTAATTATGAAAGGGGAAAACTCAGGTCAGCCTACAGGTATTATCAAAAGGCCCTCGAGAGAGATCCCAATTCCTATGAAGCCCTTGTTGGTGCAGGGAATGTAGCAGATGAGCTCGGAAATCTTGCCCTTGCAAAAGAGTACTACCAGAGGGCAATAAAGGTAGCACCAGAAAGGAAAGAGGCATATATAGAGTATGAGAGGGCTATTAAGAGGAGGGAAGTAGGGGGTAGGGATTAGAGGTGGGGTGTGATGCGGATAGTGGTAGCGGGAGTGTTGATTTTTGGAATGGTCTTTTTGAGCCTTCAGAGGAATAGTGTATGGAAGACAGAGGTCAGTCTCTGGAGGGATGTG
>DAISHO010000144.1:0-5530 GCA_036822495.1 Thermodesulfovibrionales bacterium | reverse complement strand
GGATATTAGGAAAAATTCTATAGCCTGTAGCCTATAGCCTATAGGATGCCTGTAGCCTGTTTTCAGCCTTATGCCCATTCAAAATTTTATTCTGGACAGGTATGACGAGAATGAAGAGTATAATAAGAAGTTTAATTGAGCGTCTCGGCAGATTAACCTCTCTCTTTATACTCGAGGCAGGCGGGATTGTTCTTTTTTCCCTGAAGACAATAAAACAGCTTTTCACTATGCCCTTTGATATAAAATTAATTATCCTTCAGATGTTATCGATAGGTGTTAGGTCCTTTCCGGTTGTATTTATCACATCGATCTTTACAGGTATGGTCTTTGCCCTCCAGACCTATACAGGATTCAAAAGGTTTGGTGCGGAGACAATGGTGGGCTCTGTCGTTGCCCTTTCAATGACAAGAGAACTTGGCCCTGTCCTTACGGGCCTTATTGTAACAGGAAGGGCGGGTGCGGCAATAGCAGCAGAGATAGGGACAATGCGTGTCACAGAACAGATAGACGCTCTCGAGACCCTTGCTACAAATCCTCTTAAATATCTCGTTGTTCCGAGATTTCTTGCAGGATTGCTCATGCTCCCAGCTCTTACAGTCCTTTCAGATATTATAGGTATAAATGGTGGATTTATTGTAAGCACGGGCATATACAAGATGAGCTCAAGCCTTTACTGGAGAAAGGTCTGGGATTATCTTGAGCTCAGTGACTTCTATAATGGTCTCATAAAGGCAGGATTTTTTGGTGCCTCCATGGCACTTATATGCTCTTACAAAGGATTCTATACTGAAGGAGGAGCTGAGGGAGTGGGAAGGGCAACAACACAGGCAGTGGTTCTTGCCTCTATGACGATCCTCGTATCAGATTACTTCCTCTCTGCCTGGCTGTTTTGAAGTGGCGAGGTAAGTTGATGATTGAGATTGTTGACCTGTATAAATCCTTTGGCCAGAAGGAGGTTCTCAGAGGCGTGAACCTCTTCATAGAAAAAGGGCAAAGCATGGTTATAATAGGAGGAAGTGGCTCTGGTAAAAGTGTTTTACTTAAACATATAATAGGACTGTTGAAACCTGATAAAGGCTCTGTATTTATAGAAGGGCTTGATATAACGAAATTGAATGAGAAGGATCTTTACAAGGTAAGGAAAAAATTCGGCATGCTCTTTCAGGGAGCAGCCCTCTTTGACTCCCTTAAGGTGTGGGAGAATGTTAGTTTTTTTCTTATAAGGCACAGGGGTATAAATGAGAAAAAGGCAAAGGAGATTGCTATAGAGAAATTGAGACTTGTGGGGCTTGTAGGGGTAGAAGACCTTATGCCCTCAGAGCTTTCAGGAGGTATGCGTAAGAGAGTGGGCCTTGCAAGGTCTATTGCCCACGACCCAGAGATATTGCTCTACGATGAACCAACTACAGGCCTTGACCCGATTATGGCGGATGCAATTAATGACCTCATAATAGACCTTAAGAAAAAGCTCAATGTCACATCAGTAGCCATTACCCATGATATGCATAGTGCCTATAAGATAGGAGACAGGATAGCCATGCTTTATGAAGGAAAGATTATAGAGGTAGGCACACCAGAAGAAATCAAAAACAGTTCTAATCCCATTGTCAGACAGTTTATAACAGGAAGTGCCAAGGGTCCAATAAAGGTGGAAGGAGTAACAAATGGATAGATCTGCTGAATTCAAAGTAGGCCTCTTTACCCTCATTGTCCTCTTAATCCTTGCCTTCTTCACCTTCAGGATCGGCGGATTTGAATGGATTTATAAGAAAAAGGAATATACCCTTTATGTATACTTCAAAAACATTAGCAACCTTGACGATAAGTCCCTTGTAAGAATAGCAGGTGTTAGTGTTGGGAAGATTAAAAAGATTGAACTTTCTGATGGGATGGCAAAGGTCATACTTGGTATCCATGAAGGGGTTAATGTGCCCGAAGACTCCATAGCGAATATAAGGTCTACAGGTCTTCTTGGCGATAGATATCTGGAGATAAAGCCTGGCAAAGGAAGAACCTATCTTAAAGATGGAGATACTATTAAGAATGTTGAAGAGATAGCAGATATCGATGACATGCTCAGGAAACTCTCCTCTGTATCTGAGAATGTAAATAAACTCGTCAGCTCAGCAAATGAGGTCTTTGGAAGCGAAGAATCCAAGAAGGCATTAAAGGAATCCATAGTGAATTTAAGAGATATAACAGCAAATCTCAAGGAAGTAATAACAAGGAATGACAAAAGACTCGAGACCCTCATGGCAAAACTCGAAAAACTTGCAGACTCCCTCAAGGCAATGGTGGACGAAAACAGAGAGCCCCTGAAAAACGCTATAGCAAAGGCACCAGAGGTTATGGAGAACATTAAAAATACAGCTACTGAGATAAAGAACATGATAGAGGAAAACAGGGCAAACCTGAAGGCAACGACAGAACAGTTAAGCAAAATAACCTCTGATATTCAGGAAGGGAAAGGAAGCCTCGGAAAATTAATGAAAGATGAAAGGCTTTATGAAAGCCTCAATAAGGCAGCAGAGGGCGTGAACAAGACAATAAACAGGATAGAGAAGTTCCGCACATTCATTACCTTTCAGGGAGATTATCTCTTTGAACCCAAAGATACAAAGGGGTATTTCAATGTGACCCTTCAACCCTCACCAGAGAAGTATTACATCCTCGGCATAGTTAGTGACCCTATAGGAAAGGTCTCTACAAAGGAGACAATTACCACCACGAATGGAACTACCACAATAACAAGGGAAGAGGAGATAGAGAAGAAGATAGAGTTCACTGCCCAGTTTGGAAGGAGATTTAAAGACACAGCCCTCAGATTCGGCCTTACAGAGAGTACCTTTGGTGTTGGTATAGATCAGTTCTTCATGAAAGATAAGCTGAAACTCTCTGTAGATGCCTGGGATTTTGGAGGTGATGAGGCTCAGGCAAAGGCACCCCATGTCAGGGCGGGGGCAGAGTATTTTATATTCAAGAACTTCTTCCTTACAGCAGGTTATGACAATATATTTAATTCAAGGTGGCGGGGGCCATTCATTGGAGGAGGCATAAGGTTTGAAGATGAGGACTTTAAATACCTCTTTGGCACAATGCCGAAGGTTACGCAGTAGGTAGACTAAAGGCAGAGGAGTCGTCTTTTGTGCTTTTTGCTAATGGCGTAAGTAATAGTTGACCTTATGCCACCTTACAGTTTATCTTGGACAAATAACTGTTATAATCTATATGAAAATGAAAATGGATATAGACATAGGAAGACTCCTTGTAGATGAAGGGTTTATTTCGGAAGAAACCCTTTCAAGGGCACTCCAGATACAGACAGAGAGTCCTGAAAAGATGCTTGGTGAGATTCTTATTGAGATGGGGGTGCCTGAGGATAAGATTCTTCAGGGTCTATCAAAAAAACTTGGCCTTGGCTCTGTAGACAGAAGCTCTTTTCCTGAGGTACCACCTGTTGAATTATCCCTTGAGTTTATGAAAAACAATCTTGTCATCCCTTTAAGCCTTGAGGATGGGGTCCTTTCAGTAGCAATGGCTGAGCCTGAAAATATTGAGATAATTGATAGTCTTAAGGCATCCCTTGACTGCAGGATAAGGCCATATATTGCGAGTAAAGGTGCAATCGTTGAATATCTTGAAAGGCTTTCAAGGCTCAGGGAGACCATGGTGAGCGAGATAATGGTTGGCATGGAAGAGACTGAGGAGGAGGTTCCTGAAGAGCTTAATCACCTGAAGGGTATGGCTCAGGAAAAGGGTATTATCAGGCTTGTTGATGTGCTTATAGAAAATGCAGTGAATCAGAGGGCAAGTGATATACATATAGAGCCTGAGGAGGCTCATGTAAGGGTTCGTTACAGGATAGATGGGATTCTTTACGATAGGGAATTCCTTCCACGGAAGATGCAGCCAGCCATAACATCAAGAATCAAGCTTCTCAGCCAGATGAACATTGCTGAAAGGAGGCTTCCTCAGGATGGAAGGATAAAGGGAACCTTTGGAGGAAGACCGATTGATATCAGGGTATCCACAATACCCACTATATATGGTGAAAGCATTGTGATGAGGCTCCTTGATAAAGAAACCTCATTCCTCACCCTTGAGGAACTCGGGATGGATCCCGAAACACTAAAAAAATACGAATCCCTTATACATAAACCCTACGGCATGATCCTCATAACAGGACCTACGGGCAGTGGAAAGACCACAACCCTCTATGCTTCCCTTGACAGGATAAATTCACCTGACAAGAAGATAATAACCATTGAGGAGCCTGTTGAATACCTTATGAAAGGCATAAACCAGATACAGGTAAAACCAAAGATTGGCCTCACCTTTGCAAGTGGCCTGAGGCATATAGTAAGACAGGACCCCGATGTAATAATGGTTGGTGAGATCAGGGACCTCGAGACAGCGGGTATTGCTATTCATGCTGCTCTTACAGGCCATCTCATATTTAGTACCCTTCATACAAATGATGCCCCTGGTGCAATGACAAGACTTATGGATATGGGAGTGGAGAACTATCTTGTCTCATCAACACTCATAGGAGTGGTTGCCCAGAGACTTGTAAGAAGGATATGCAATTCCTGTAAGACGGAATACAGGATTCCTTCAGAGCTAAAAAAAGAATTACGAATTAATACGGATATTCTATGGAGGGGTAAGGGTTGTGAGGAATGTTCCAATACAGGCTACAGGGGAAGAATCGGGATTTTTGAGCTTCTTGTTGTTAATGATGAGATCAGAAATATGATTATGGCAAAGGCAACATCAAGAGAGCTGAGGGAAAAGGCTATCTCCCTTGGCATGAAGACCCTCAGACAGGATGGTATTGAAAAGGTCATGAAAGGTATAACAACCTCTGATGAGGTCCTCAGGGTTACACAACAGGATGTGGAATAACAGAAGCCAGAACAGCGGTATCGCCCTTGTCCTCGTTATATTCATCATACTAATTCTCATGGTTCTTGGCCTTAATCTATCTTATACTACAAGGCTTGGATTGCTTGGAGCCAAGAACTTTAAAGATGATATAGCATTAGAATATGCAATGCTTGAAGCCTTTAATGAGGCCCTTGCCTATATCAGCAAGGACAGCGACCCTGTTATAGATTATGTAGATGATAAGGGCATAATACACCTTGATGACAGGGAACCCTTCCCTGTTGAAGGCCAGTTCAATGGCATAGGTCTTAAGATAGTGATAAGGGATGAGGAGTCAAGATTAAATCTAAATATGATTAATGATATAGTCTTAAGAAGGCTTCTTAAGTATGCTGATGTGCCAGATGATAAGCTTCAGGTTATAATAGATTCTTTCAGAGACTGGATTGATCCAGACGACCTTCACAGGCCATCTGGTGCGGAAAAGGAATATTATGAGGGTCTTCCAACTCCTTACAGGCCAAAGAATGGGCCCTTAAGTGTACCTGAGGAGTTAATGCTTATAAAAGAATTTAAAAAGGATTATTTCTATGGCTCAGAGGAAAGAAAGGGCATAGAGGCTCTTATAACAACCTTTGGGAGT
>DAISHO010000143.1:0-5591 GCA_036822495.1 Thermodesulfovibrionales bacterium | reverse complement strand
TCAAATGCAGTAAACATAAACCTTGTGGCAATGAGCCATTACATGCAGGATATGAGGGGTCAAATGCTGACACTCTTTGTAATTGCAGTAGCTGCTGCTGAGGCTGCAATTGGGTTGGCGATTCTTATTGCCCTCTTTAGGACAAAGGCAGCAGGTCATGTTGATGAGGCAACAGAACTGAAGGGATGATGTTTTGATTAAAGCAGAAATCATAGCTGTCCAAAATAAATTAAAACGGTATTTTTAAAAAGGGCACAAGGCCTCCAAATAGGCTGAAGGCTTAAGATAGGCTTTAGGCGTTAGGCGGAAGATAGGCTATAGGCTTTAGGCTATAGGCGTTAGGATATAAGGAAAAATTCTATAGCCTGTAGCCTACTGTAGCCTGTTCTTTGGCCTCATGCCCTTTTAAGATTTACATTGGACAGGTGTGAGTAGAAGGAGGAAATATGAAATATTATGTGCTTATACCATTTTTACCGCTTCTGGGTTTTATAATAAACATAATCTTTGGTCGAAGCGTTATAAAGAACAGGACTCACTGGATAGCTGTGCCTCTTGTGGGGCTCTCCATGGTCTTTGGTCTCCTCACAGTCAGGGATGTTATATCAGGCACAGTTATAAACGAAGACCTTTATACATGGGTTATCTCTGGAGATTTTAAGGTATCTGTTGGTTTCCTTATTGACCAGCTTACAGCAGTAATGCTCGTGGTTGTGACAGTGGTTAGCTTTCTTGTCCATGTCTATTCTATAGGATATATGCATGGTGACCCTGGCTATTACAGGTTCTTTGCCTATCTAAATCTCTTTACCTTTAGCATGCTCATGCTCATTATGTCAAACAATTTCCTTCAGCTTTATTTTGGATGGGAGGCTGTTGGTTTGTGTTCTTATCTTCTAATTGGTTACTGGTATCAGAAGAAGTCTGCCTCGGACGCTGGAAAGAAGGCCTTTATTGTAAACAGATTTGGTGATTTTGGCTTCGGCCTTGGTGTAATACTTGTATTTCTTACCTTCGGCACTCTACATTATCTTCCTGTATTTGAGAATGTTTCTCAGATTGCTGGCAGGACTATAGTCCTTTTAGGTCATGAGTTTGACCTTGCCACAATTATTGCCCTTTTGCTTTTCTGCGGTGCTATTGGAAAGTCTGCCCAGATACCACTCCATGTATGGCTTCCTGATGCCATGGAAGGTCCAACACCCGTAAGTGCCCTGATTCACGCAGCTACAATGGTTACAGCAGGTGTATTCATGGTGGCAAGATGTGCTCCTATATTCAATCTTTCAGAGACAGCAATGACGGTCGTTGCTTTAACAGGTGGGATTACAGCCCTCTTTGCAGCAACCATCGGACTTGTTCAGAATGACATTAAAAGGATAATCGCCTATTCCACTATCAGTCAGCTTGGCTACATGTTCCTTGCCTGCGGAGTTGGTGCCTATGGAGCAGGCATATTCCATCTTTATACCCACGCCTTCTTCAAGGCCCTTTTATTCCTTGGTGCTGGCAGTGTTATGCACGCCATGGCGGGAGAACTTGATATATGGAAAATGGGCGGACTGAAGAATAAACTCAGGATAACTTATATTACAATGCTACTGGCATCCCTGAGTATTTCAGGCATTCCAGGCTTTGCAGGATTCTTCAGTAAGGACGAGATACTCTATCAGACCTATCTTAAAGGAGACCTCGGGAAGGTCCTCTGGTTTATGGGGACCCTTACTGCCCTTCTTACAGCCTTTTATTCCTTCAGGATTATTGCTGTTGCCTTTCACGGAAGATTCCGTGGAACCCATGAACAGGAACACCATCTCCACGAATCTCCTCCTGTCATGACCATTCCGCTTATACTTCTTGCTATTGGTGCAGTGGTCACAGGTTGGATAGGAATACCGCCAGTGATAGGTGAGGCGATAGGAATCGAGCATAGTGCCTGGTTTTATGAATTCCTTGCGCCTGTTGTAGGTCATCCCCATGCTGAAGGAAGCCATTCTGCTGAAATTTTCGTAATGACCCTGAGTATAATTGCTGGGATTGGCGGGATCGGCCTTGCCTTTTATCTTTATAGTGGCAATGCGGAAAGGGCAGATGCCCTTGTTAAAAGACCTGTGTTGAAGAAAATCCATACAGTATTATGGAATAAGTATTATGTGGATGAATTTTATGGGCTTGTAATTGTCAGACCAGTCCTCTGGATAGCGAAGACAGTTGTAGAGGCAGTAACTGATATAGGTATAATTGAGGCTGTTGTAAATGGCATTCCGAGGGCAATAGGAAGGCTCTCTGAAAGGCTGAGGGTTATACAGACAGGCCTTGTTAGCCACTATGCCCTCTGGATGGCTGGTGCAATGTTTTTAATAATCGCTATTATATTGATGCGATAGAGGAGGTTAAGATGGGATATCCTGTTTTAAGTACAGTTATATTTACTCCTGTAGTAGGTGCACTGCTCCTGCTCCTTATCGGAAGGAGATCAGAGAATGCCATAAGATGGGTCAGTCTGATTTTTACACTCCTCACCTTTATTTCTGCACTTCCTCTATTTTTAAATTTTGACAAGACCACAAGCTCTATGCAGTTTGTTGAGGTCTTTGAATGGATACCAGCCTGGAATATAAAATATTATCTTGGTGTGGATGGCATAAGTGTCCTTTTTATTCTTCTGAGTGCCCTCCTCGGTCCTCTCTGTGTGCTTATATCATGGAATTCAATAAAAGATAAGGTGAAGGAATTTTATATAGCCCTTCTTCTTATAGAGGCAGCGATGATTGGCGTATTCTCTGCCCTTGACTTCTTTCTGTTTTATATATTCTGGGAGGCAATGCTTATCCCCATGTATCTTATCATAGGTGTATGGGGTGGACCGAGAAGAATCTATTCAGCAATAAAGTTTTTCCTTTATACCCTTGTTGGAAGTGTGCTTATGCTTGTCGGAATAATCATCCTTTATTTTAAAGGTGGCAATACCTTTGATATCCTTGCACTTATGTCCATGAAGTTTCCCTATAAACTCCAGCTTATCCTTTTCTGGGCCTTTTTTGCAGCCTTTGCTGTAAAGGTTCCGATGTGGCCACTGCATACATGGCTTCCTGATGCCCATACAGAGGCCCCAACTGCAGGAAGTGTAATCCTCGCAGGCATCCTTATAAAGATGGGTGCCTATGGATTTTTGAGATTTTCCCTTCCCCTTTTCCCTGATGCAACAAAGGCAATGGCACCTGTTATGTTAGCCCTTTCTGTTATAGCAATTATCTATGGTGGTGTGATATGCCTTGTTCAGTCAGACCTCAAGAGGCTTATTGCCTATAGCTCTGTAAGCCATATGGGATTTGTTACACTCGGGATATTTGCCCTTAATCAGCAGGGTCTTGAAGGTGGAATACTCCAGATGATAAATCACGGCATTGTTACCGGGGCACTCTTTTTGCT
Organism: Thermodesulfovibrionales bacterium; assembly: GCA_036822495.1. Classification (GTDB taxonomy): domain Bacteria; phylum Nitrospirota; class Thermodesulfovibrionia; order Thermodesulfovibrionales; family CALJEL01; genus CALJEL01. Next base: position 2,159 of record DAISHO010000143.1, on the reverse strand, counting down.
CGTTGGTATTATTTACGAAAGGAGCCATTCAAGGGAGATATCCCATTATAGTGGAGTGGCCACGATTATGCCTGTATATGCTGGTTTTTTTATGGTCTTTACCCTCGCATCAATAGGGCTTCCAGGGCTTAATGGATTCATTGGAGAATTTCTCATTATCCTTGGAGGATTCAAGGCATCCATGCTGGCAGGTGCCCTGGCAGCAACGGGAATCATAATTGGTGCTGCCTATATGCTATGGCTTTACCAGAGGGTTTTCTTTCAGGAGCTAAATCCAAAGATTGCAGGATATATGGATATGGACCTGAGAGAGATAATCACCATGTTCCCACTTATAATATTTGTTGTCTGGATCGGGGTTTATCCGAATACCTTTTTAGGTTTTATGCATGAGAGCGTTAAAGAACTGATTACAAGGCTGAATTCTTAAGGAGGAATAGATATGGACCTTTCTAAGGATATGGCTCTCATAAGGCCTGAACTTTGGCTTACAGGTCTTGCCCTGCTTATTCTTATCGTAGAATTACTTTTAAAGAAAAAGGAGGTTATAGCCCTTTTAAGTATATTTACACTTACAGTGACAGGTTTTTTTGTAATTAATTCTTCTTCCGGGATAGCCTTCTCTGGTATGTATATCTCTGATGGTTATTCTATGTTCTTTAAGATACTTTTTTTTGTAAGTGCTCTCCTTACTATACTTCTTTCCATGAGATATTTGATTAACGAGAACCTCAATTTTGGAGAATATTATAGTCTTCTTCTCTTTTCGGTTCTGGGGATGTCCTTCATGGCATCATCTAATGACCTTATACTCCTTTACCTCGGCACAGAATTGATGGCACTTAGTATCTATGTTCTTGCAGGGTTCAGGAGATATAGCCCGAGGTCCAATGAGGCAGCCCTTAAATACTTTCTTCTTGGTGCTTTTTCATCAGCGTTACTTCTTTATGGAATCTCCTTTATTTATCTCCTTACAGGTACAACAAACATCAAAGAGATAGCATTAAAATTGTCTTCTGGAACATCTGAGCCAGTCCTCATGATTGCCCTTCTGTTTCTTGCCTCTGCCTTTGCCTTTAAGATTGCAGCCGTGCCCTTTCATATGTGGTCACCTGATGTCTACGAAGGAGCGCCAACACCTATTACAGCCTTTATGTCTGTTGGACCAAAGGCAGCAGGTTTTTCAGTTATAGGAAGGGTCTTTATAATAGCCCTTGGTTCAATTGCAGTAGACTGGAAGGTCCTTTTGAGTATCCTGTCTGTCCTTACAATGATAGTTGGCAATGTCCTCGCCATAAGCCAGACAAATATAAAGAGGATGCTTGCCTATTCATCAATAGCCCATTCAGGATATGCCCTTCTTGGAATAATTGCAGGTACTCCTGAAGGAATCGCAAGCACAATGAACTACCTTCTTATCTACACCTTTATGAACATAGGTGCCTTTGCAATAGTGATTATCATGAGCAGGGCAAATCCTGAAGGTGATATAAGTATCGGGGAGCAGATATCTGATTACGAGGGCCTCAGCAAGACAGAACCCCTCTGGGCAGCCCTTATGTTGATATTTATGTTTTCTCTGACAGGTATTCCACCTACAGCAGGTTTTGTTGGAAAATTTTATCTCTTTATGTCTGTTATAAATGCTGGATATACAGGGCTTGCAATTGTGGCTGTGATAATGAGTGCTGTTTCTGCCTATTTTTACCTCAGGATTGTAATGCTGATGTATATGAAAGAGCCGCTGAAGACCCTAACAGTAAGTCCTAATCTTTCAGAAGCCATTGCGACTACTATTTCTACAGGCTTAGTATTAATTATGGGAGTGGCACCCTATTACTTTATAGAGTTTGCAAGGGCTGCGATGAGCCTTTAATTTATGGTGGCCGAGAACTCAACGGTGGTAACCAAAGGGATATGGGCAGCAAGTTAGGTTATACCTTGCGGCACTTCCTGTCCAAAACAAATTGGAAGGGGCTTTTAAAATAGGCATAAGGCTGAAGATATTGCTCTGCGGTTAGCTTATGCCCATTCCATAGCTGTCCAAAATAAATTAAAATGTTATTTTCAAAAGGGCATAAGGCCTCAAATAGGCTGAAGGCTTAAGATAGGCTTTAGGCGTTAGGCTTCAGGATATAAGATAGGCTATAGGCTTCAGG